>JAVHRY010000114.1:0-8289 GCA_036171915.1 Elusimicrobiales bacterium
TCGCGGCGCTTACGCAAGCCGCTCCTTCCGTGAGGGCCCGCCGAACCCATACCCTCGCCGCCCCTCCGCGCAATTTAAGGAGTTGAAAACAAATCTTTCACGCGGCGCGCTTGGCGGTGACGAGGAGCAGGCGGGAGAGTTCTGCCCCGCAGGCTTCGGGGGAGGCGAGTTTCAGCTGCGTAAGCGGCGAACCCGAGAGAAAGGCGGCCAGGAAACTATTCTTTACCGCTTTAAAACAGGGGCCGGAAACGCGGTTCAGCAGTTTCCTGAAATTCTCCAGGCCGGAGAGCGACCGTTCCGCGCCCAGCGGGGAGAAATCCAGGTTGTCGGGCTCAAGGCCCAGGCGCAGCAGCCCGCCTTCGCAGATTATGTCGGCGCGGAAAAAAGTTTCGCGCTGCAGGGCCGCGGCGACAGGCGCCGAAGGCGCGCCGGCGAGCCTTCGGGTTTTTTCAAAAAGACCGGCCTCAAGCGCGGACAGGTTTACAGGCGGGACCGGCGCGTCAAAGGCCGCGGCGGTAAACAGGGTGACGGATCCGTAGCTTACGAATTTTATCGCTCCGCCGGCCTGCGCGTAGAACCCCGCGCCTTTCGGCTCTATCTTGGCCGTCTTAACCGGCGGGGGGCCGGCCGGGATCTCCGCCTCGTCCGCCAGCAGGGCGTCGAAGCCGGCGGCGGCCGCGCTGTCCTTTAATTCGCGGGCCGCGGCGAGCCCGAGGTTGCGCCCGAGAAAGCCCGGCTGCCGTTTCAGGAAGGCGCGGGCCGAGTCCCGGGTGTACCCTCTGACGCCTGAAAGGAATACCGCGGCGGCCAGCGGTTCGGCGGCGGGGTCCTTAAGGGCGACTGCGAAGGCGGTATCAGGGATCACTGTCTTTTAGCTGACATGATGTCGATAATTATCCGGTCCACCTTAGCCATGCCGGAGCTGGAGATACGGGCTATGTTCTTGATGGTGGCCTCGGCGGTGGCGCCGATGAAGCCCTCGGCTTCGGTGATGCCCTCGCCGTAGGAGGCCATCCAGGCGGCGCGTATGGCCGAGTCGGCCGAGGAGGCCACCTTCAGGGCGCAGCCGCTCTTGGCGCCGTCGCAGAGCATGCCGCCGATGTCGCTGATAACGGTGTTTACGGCCAGGGCCGCTTTTTCCAGATCGGCCCCGGTGCGCTGCCAGACCACGGCCACCGAGGCGCCCACCCCGGCGGCCACGGCGCAGCCGCAGATGGGGGAAAGTTCCCCGGTGAAAACCTTGATATACGAGTTTACCAGGTGGGAAAGCGCGATGCTGCGCAGTATGCGTTTTTCCGGCACGCGGAAGGCCTTGCCCACCAGCCACGGCACCAGCACGGCCACCACGCCCTGGTTGCCGGATTCGCCGCTGGACATTACGGGCAGCGAGACGCCGGCCATGCGCGCGTCGGTGGCGGCGGCGGTGGTAAGCTTGGCGGTGGAAAGTATGTCGCGCTTGAGATAACCTTTTTTTATAAGGTCTTCTATGTAGAAGCCGACTTTCTTGAATTTCAGGCCTTCCTTCGCGGCGGCCAGGTTCATCAGCACGCCCTTCTTTATATAAGCCAGGTCCCCGGGGCTTATGCGCTCAACCTCCCGGAAGAGGTCACGGAAAGTGGCTTTGCGGAGGTCTTCTTTGTAGGGCAGCCGCGCCTTTTTGCCGGCGCGGGAGTTTTTTATTATGGTCCGTCCGTTAAGACGGAGCAGACTTACCTGGTTGTGGCTGCCCTCGAGGACGCAGAGAGCTTTCCCCGCCCCGGCTCTTACTTCAACGGCTATATAAATGCCGCGGCGGGAATAATCGACTTTAATGCCGGCGCGCCCGGCCCTGAGCAGCGCCGAGGCTTCCCTCAAGCGGGCGGCGGGGAGGCCTTTAAACAGTTCCGCGCCGAGCTCCGGCTTGCGCGTTACCGCGCCTATGGCCGCCGCCAGCAAATTGCCTTTGTGCCCCCGGGCGTTAGGAAGGGCCACCGCGAGCCCGTTCTTATAAGTGCCTGGGTCGGTCTTTACAAGCAGCGCGGTGGTGCGGCCTTTTAACAGCCGGGCGGCGGTCGCCGCGGCGAAAGCCACCGCCACCGGCTCGGTGCAGCCCATGGCGGGGTAAACTTCATGCTTCAGGACTTCTTTAAGGAGTTTTGACATAGGGCAATGAAGGTTTTTACCTTGTAGTTATCTTTGGCTGATTATAGAAATTTTACCGCTAGATTTAAAACCGATGCAAAGAGCAGCGCCGCGGTAAAATTCATAGCGAAGACTTTTGCCGCGTCTTTTATGCCCAGCTCGCGCACGGTTACCATGGCGGCGGCGATGCAGGGCAGGTAGAGGCTTAAAAAAACTCCGGCCACCACAATGGAGCCGGGCGCCAGGTGGAAGGGGGCCAGCATCGCTATTGAAATATCCTTACGCAGGAAGCCGAGCACAAGGATTGAGACCGTCTGGGCCGGCAGGCCGAGCAAGCCGGTTGCCACGGGCCTGAAGAAAGAGGAGATCCCTTTAAGAAGTCCGCCCATGTCCATAAGTTCTATTATCAACACGCCTAAAATTATCATGGGCACGGCGTCGGTGAGAAAGTCTTTCAGCCGGAAATACAGTTTTTTCGCCAGGACGGGCGCGTTCGGTCTCTGGTAGGGGGGGACTTCCAGGAACAACTCCGGGGTCTCGCCCTTCATCAGGCGGCTGAGGGCCATGGAACTGGCTATGCCCGCCGCGGCGATAGCCGCAAAAACGGTCAGGGTGTACCTTATGGGATACGGGGAGAGCAGGCTGAAAAGCATCGCCGTCTGCGGCATGCACGGCGCTAGCCCGAGCGTAAGCGCCGCGGCTATCACGCGCTCCCTGGGGGTTTCAAGCACCCTGGTGGCCAGTATGGCGGGCACCTTGCAGCCAAGGCCCAGCATAAGCGGGATAGTGCCGTAGCCGTGCAGGCCGAGCTTGTGCATGGAACTGTCCAGGAGTATCGCCAGGCGCGGCAGGTAGCCTATATCCTCTACCAGGCCCAGCGCGGCGTAAAAGGAAACTATGTACGGCATTACCGTTACGAAGGGAATATAAAGGCCGGTAGTGAGCAGGCCGAAAGACTGCAGTGGGTCGGGGCCCAGGCCTACAAGGAGGGTTTTAACCAAGCTGCCGTCGGCCAGGCCGGAGAGGGCGCTTTTAAGGAAAGGCAGCCAAAGTTTATGGAAAATTGGGTCCAGCGCGTAGTTTATAAGACCCTCGCCCGCGGCGCGTATGGTCCAGAACAGGGCCAGCATTACCGCCGCGGCGAAAGGCAGGCCGGTGGAGGGGCGGGAGGTAATGTCCTCTATTTTTTCAAGAAGGGTGGCGTGTTTGTGGACTATTTTCTGGCATTCGGACGAGACGCGTCCGATAAGCTTCCATTTATCGTCGGGGCTGGCGGGTACCGGCGCGGCTTTGGGGAGCCTGCCCGCGTTGAAATCCCCGACCGCGTTCTTCAGGCCGGACAGGCCCTCGCCCGTGGTGGCTACAAAAGGCACTACCCGCAGCCCGAGGTGGCGTTCAAGCGCGGCGGCGTCCAGCTCCACGCCGCGGCGGCGCGCGATATCCCACTTGTTGAGCAGGATTACCATGGGGAGTCCCAGCCCGGACAGCTCCAGCGTGTAAAAAAGATTCCTCTCAAGGTTGGTGGCGTCCACCACGTTCAATATCAGGGCCGAATCCCGCAGGGAAAGCAGCCGGCCCGCCACTTCCTCGGCTTTGTTGGTAGCCTCGTTGCTGTATGCTCCGGGCACGTCTATTATTGAAAATCTTTCCCCGGCCAGTATGGTCCAGCCGGAAGTGTAGCCCACCGTGGTGCCGGGGTAGTTGGAGGAAATCACCTCTAGCCCTGTCAGCCGGGAGAAGACCACGCTCTTGCCGACATTCGGGTTCCCCGCGAGCAAAAGCTTGCGGGAATGAATTTTTACCAGCACCTTCGAGGCCATGCCGCGGCCGAGGGCAAGCCGCGTGCCCATAATTTCGACCAGCGCCGGCCCGGAAGATTTTTCGGGAGAGCGCTTTGTTACCTGGCTCCCGGCATAAAGCCCCATGGTCTTTAGCCTGGAAGAAAGCTGCCCGCCCCCGCCCACCTCGGCGACATAGCCGGTTTCATTCTCGCGCATGGACAGCAGGGTTATGGGGGGGGACTGTTTCATGGGCGCGCCCCGCCGCGTACGGCGGCCCTGGCCGCGGCCAGGAGTTTTGCGCGGGCGGGGGCTTTAAGAAAAAACGTAAGCGCCGCCAGGCGCTTTAGCGCGCCGGGGCTCAGCGTGTGCTCGGCCCTGCAGGCGTCAGCTTCCGCCTGGTCCTGCGGTACTCCCAGGATGGAAATAAAAAAATCTTTAAGCAGCCGGTGGCGCCCTATTATTTCAGCCCCGGCCCTCAGGCCCGAGGGGAAAAGCTCTATGTGGCCGTAGAGCTCCTGGGCCAGCAGGCCGCGCGCGGCCAGGGCCTTCATGGCCGCGTTCACCGACGGTTTTGAAACTTTAAGCTTCCTGCTAAGCGCCGAGGCGCGGACTATGCCGTCGCTGAGGCGGAGGGAGCAGGCGGCTTCAAGGTAGTCCTCAAGGCTGGGGGAAAGGCGCTTCATGGCGCCGGGTTGTTAGCTTTATATAACAAAGTTAGCATACACTAACTCTAGCAAAAAAAGGCGGCCCCGGCAAGGGGGGGCGCCGCCCCGGCCTTGCCCGGGGTTTATTTGTGGCAGCCCGAAAAACAGGGCATATTCAGGATGTCGGGGATTCCCTTCGCTACAAGATAAAGCCCTCCGATGGAGGCCGCCAGGAGCAGCAAAGACAGAAGGAAGCCGGCCACCCTGTGCCGCTTTGTAAACTCCAGGTAGTCCAATGTGATCCGCGCCAAGGCCTTTATTAACATGTTATTCTCCTGTCCCCGCGGGCTCCGAGAGGTTCCTCAGTACGACGCTAAGGTCTAGGTCCCCGTAGCCGCTATTATACGATTTAGCCAGCAGGCCCTCCACGGCCTTTGTTACCGGCAGTTCTGTTTTGTTCGCGGCGGCGGCGGCCAGCATGAACCGCGCGTCTTTAAGCATGTGTTTTAAAGGAAAAGCGGGCGGGAAATCACGTTTAAGGATATTATCCTTTTTCAGGCTGAAGTAGCCGCAGTTAAGGGCGGGGTTCTCTTTGAGCGCGTCAAAAATAAGCTCCGGCGCAATTCCCTGCGCGCAGGCAAGCGTGGCGGCTTCGGCGATAGCCGTTGTAAGCTGTGCGACTATCAGGTTCATGCAGAGTTTCAGCGCCGTGCCCGCCGGAGCCGGGCCCGCGTAGATAACGGCCCTGCCCAGGCAGTTCAGGATGGGCGCAAGCTTGCCGGGCAGTTCCTTCTCGCCGCCGGCCAGCAGCACCAGCTGACCCGCTTCCGCGGCGATTTTTGAGCCTGAAACAGGACAGTCGAGAAAATTTACGCCCGCAACGCGGCATTTCCCCGCCAGCGCCGTTGTATAGTTAGGGGAAACGGTGCTCATGTTTATGAGCGTGTTCCCGCCGGAAAAAGCGGAAAAAACCCCTTCCGGCCCTTCCATTACCGCGTCCATGGCGGTGGTATCGGAGACCATTATTATTACGGTGTCCGCCAGCCTGGCGAGCGCGCGGGGAGTGGCGGCGACGGGGCAGCCGGCGTCGGCGAACTCGATAGTGCGCTGCCTGGTGCGGTTATAGACCGACACCTGGAACCCTGCTTTTACCAGGTTCAGCGCCATAGCCCGGCCCATTATGCCGAGGCCTATAAAACCTATGCGGGGGGGAATGCTCATAATGAAGTTCTCCTTGGTTAATGCAGGCTGTCCAATTCCTTGTCCGTCAGTTCGCGCCAGGCCCCGGGTTCCAGTCCCGCCGTGCTGAGGGGGCCTATGGAGCGGCGCAGCAGCCGCAGTACCGGGAACCCCACGCTGGCCAGCATGCGCCTTACTTGGCGGTTGCGGCCTTCCTTCAAGGTGAGCGCCGCCCAGGAAGTGGGCACGGTCTTGCGGAAGCGCACCGGGGGATCGCGCGGGGGCAGCCCGGGGTCGGGCAGGGGCGCCGCGCCGCAGGGCAGCGTGGGACCGTCGTTTAAAACCAGGCCCGCGCGCAGGGCGGCCAGGGCTTCGCCGGTAATCTCCCGCTCGACCTGCGCCCAGTAGATCTTTGCCATTTTGTGGCGGGGGTCCGAGATGCGCGCCTGCAGGGCCCCGTCGGAGGTCAGCAGCAGCAGCCCTTCGCTGTCGTAATCCAGCCTGCCCGCCGGGTAAACCCCTTTGGGGAGCCCGAAATCCGCCAGTGAGCGGTGGCCGTGTTCGGAAGTGAACTGGGAGAGCACGCCATAGGGCTTGTTTAAAATTATCGTGGGCATCCGTGGTAAATGATAGCAACGCAAGGCCATGGAAAGCAACGGCAAGCCGGTGGCGGCAAACTCAATATCCCCCCGGGTAGCCTTCCGCCGCCTTCCTTTGCTATCATCATATGTATGAGTTACATTTTTATCGACAAACAGAAAGATTTTGACGAACTTACCGCAAAGCTCGCAAGACATAAATATCTTTCCATAGACACCGAGTCCAACAGCCTTTACGCCTATAAAGAAAAATTCTGCCTGATGCAGCTCTCCAGCGAGCATATAAACGCTGTCGTGGACCCGCTGGCCGTTGATATAAAGCCGCTGCTGGCCGTTTTTGCCGACCCGGCGGTGGAAAAGATCTTCCATTCCGCTGATTCCGATATCCGAGTTTTTAAAGCATCAAGGCCCTGCGTTTTTGAGAATATTTTCGACGTGATGGTGGCCGCCAAGTACCTCGGGGTGATTAAATGCGGCCTGGACAGCATGGTAAAGGAATATTTTGGGCTGGAACTGAATAAAAAGTTCCAGAAGGCCGACTGGGGCCGCCGCCCGCTGTCCAAGGAAATGCTGGACTACGCTACCGGCGATACCGTGCACCTGAAAAAGCTGCGCGACATACTGGGCGCCGAGCTTGAAAAAAAGGGCAGGCTGAAGGAAGCCTCGGCGCAATTCGCGCAGATCTGCGGGGTTGAGCCGCGCCCCATGCATTTTGACGAGAACGGCTTTTTGACGCTCAAGGGTTCAAGACAGCTTAACGGCAGGGGCCTGGCGGTACTCCGGGAACTTTACCTGGCGCGGGAGCTGGCGTCCATAAAGCGGGACGCTCCCCCCTTTAAGGTGATAAGCGAAGACCTTATGCTGCGCCTTTCGGTGGCGCCGCGCGAAGGCCTGCACAATCTTTCCATTTTTAAAGGCGTAAGTTCCTACGTCCTGGTTAACCATGGCGGCTGGATCAGGGAGGCTATAGCCAAGGGGCTTAAGGCGCAGGAATACCAGGTGCCGCACCGTGAGATCTCGCGCGAGAAAAGGGCTTATTTCGACTCAATAAAAGACCGGTTTAAGGTTTTAAAGCTTTGGCGCAAGGAAACCGCGGTGAGGCGCAACATGCTGCCTGAAGCTATAATGGGCAACGACGTGCTTGAGCGCATCGCCCTCAGCCAGCCCCGCTCGGTAGAGGACCTTAAGACCGTGCGCGGTCTTGGGGCGGAAAAATATTCGCTTTACGGAGCCGCCATAATGGAGTTCGTTAAGAAGCACGGAACGGGGAAGTGAGCGTGAACCGTAAGCCGGATATAGCGGCGGCGGTGTAAACAAAGCTCCCTGCCGTTCACGATGCGCGATCAGCGGTTTAAGACAGCAGTTTCTTTATAAGGTCCTGCCGGTTTATCTCGCGCAGGGCTTTTATTATCAGGGGTTTGTTCTCGGGCTTATAATACTGAAGGAGCGCGCGCTGCATGCGCCGCTCCGTTTCTTTTTTTGGCACATAGACCGGCTCTAGCGTGAAAGGGTCCAGGCCGGTAAAATAAATAGAGGTGGCCAGTTCCATGGGCGCCGGCAGGAAATCATTTATCTGCTGGGGGCGGATGTTCCTCTCTTTGAGAAAAACAGCCAGGTCGGCCATGTCGGCCAGGGTGGAGCCCGGGTGCGCGGATATGAAGTAGGGCACCAGGTACTGTTCTTTGCCCGCCTTTTTAGAGCTGTCCTGGAACTGGGCCGCGAACTTCCTGAAAATTTCCACCGGCGGCTTCTTCATTACCGAAAGCACTTTGGGCGAGATGTGCTCGGGCGCCACTTTAAGCTGGCCGCCGGTGTGGAAGCGGGCTATCTCCGAAATGTATTCGCCGCATTGGAGCGCCAGGTCCATCCTGATGCCGCTGGCGATAAAGGCTTTTTTTAAGCTTTTTATGGCCCTTATCCGGCGCATAAGCGAAAGAAGCGGCTTGTGGTCGGTATCCAGGTTGG
>JAVHRY010000115.1:0-30268 GCA_036171915.1 Elusimicrobiales bacterium
GGCACTTCCTCGCCGCCGGTGGCGTCGGGAACGTAGTCGATGGCGCCCTGCAGGCGGGTGACCATGCGGCGGATCTCGTTGTTGCCGGGGTCGGCGTCCATGGCGCTGCGGAGCTTCTCCATGGCACGGGTGAAGTAGCCGGACTTGAAGTACTGCATGGCCTGGCGCACGATGTCGCGGACTTCCTTGTCATGTTTGGACTTATTGGACCCGCCCATGCGCATAGTGACGGAAAAGCGGGTGGTGGTGCCGAGAGCGTGCACGCCCTGCGCCACGTCAAAGCCCAGGTCCTTGTATTTTATGCCCAGGCCGAAATCCGCTTCCTGTATGCCGGGGGTACCCATGACGCCGAAGCGGAGCGCCGCCCAGTACATCAGCCAGTACTCTCCGCCGAAGCGCCAGTTGGTGCCGGCGGCCTGGGGCTTGGCGATGTCAAGCCCGAACACCAGGCTGCCCTTGAACAGGCTTAAGGCCTGGCCCAGCTTAAGGGTGAGCGGCAGTTTATCTTCGGTGTCGCCTGAAGCCATTGAAAACACGTTCTGCACTCCCATAGCCATGCGGTAGGTGGGAGAGAACTTCTGGAGCATCGCTATGTCTATGGATTTGAAAGAGTCAGCTGAAGTATCCAGTGTACGGGTAATGTTCTTGGCCATTACTCCGAAAGAGAGTTTATCCGAGACTTCGCGGCCCCAGGAGAAGGCTATGGCGCGCTCGGAACTATCAAAACTGCCGAGGCTCTTGATGTCTATGATTTCGTCCCCGGCGGGGTTGGCGGTTATGGAGATCTTCTCGAAACCCACCGATTTAAGCTGGGTCACGCTGAGGGCCCAGGTGCCCTTGGAGGTAGTGGGGTGCGCGTAGGTGAAGAAGTTCAGGGTGGTTCCTTCGAACATGGAGGCCTGCATGGCCGTGAATTCCTTGCGCTCCAGCAGGGTGAGGGCGGCCGGGTTCCAGTAGGAAGCGGAGGCGTCGTCCGCCACGGCAAAAAAAGCCCCGCCCATGCCGAGGGCGCGGGCGCCGGCGCCGTAGCTCATGAACGCCCCGGGCTGGCCGCCGCTCTGGGCGTAAAGGGAGGAGGCGAAAACGGAAACCGCGGCAATAAAAAACCCCAAGGCAACGCTGAAACGCGTTACACGCTTCAGCCATATAGCCACAGGGGCAAATGCATTACAACAAATGCGTTTCATCGTTTTCGGTAGTCTGACCCCCGCTCACATAGCGGGTCTTGACTTTGCGCCGCCGGTTTTCACCGGCTTTGCTATTATCGTACCAAGACGGCATTACAAATAAATTACAGATTTACGACATTAATAGTATAGCAGATTGTGGGCCGTTGTCAAGGCCTAAGTCTTGACAAGTCAACCCCCCTGTCCCGTGTGTCCAGGCTGCTGCCGGACCGGAACGCAAAACGCGTTCGCGCACACCGTGCGCTCACTCCTCCTCAGGCCTCGGCGCTATGCAAGCCTCGGCCTTCGGAAGGTTTTGCTTATCCGGTCCGGCAGCAGCCTAGCCCCACTCCTTAATGTATGATGCCGACCTTGCGCATGATCACCTTGCTGCCCTTGGGGCTGGAAGCCTTGACACGCACTATATAGCCGCCCTTGGAAACGAAGCCGCCCAGCTCGTTCTGGCCGTTCCAGGTGACGAAGTTCGGGCCCAGCTTGCCGCCCTCGGAGCCGTTGGAGAAATGGAACTCGCGCACCACGTAGCCCAGCAGGTCGTAGATCGTAATGGTGACCTCGGCGTTATCGTTAAGGGTATAGTTAATGACAGTACGTCCTTCCACGCCGCCCTTACGGGTATCCACCGGGTTCGGGTAGTTGGAAACCTTGCTGATAAGCTCGGTCCCTATAGTAGTGCCGGCAGGGGTAGAGATCGGCGACCAGTCGGAATGCAGGCCGGCGTAGTTCCAGCTGCGCACCCGGTAGGTGTAATAAGTGCCCAGGGGCCTCGGGGTTTCCCCGGGAGTCGCCGGGTCGCCCACCGTATAGATATTGTTGATAGCGCCCCCGGTCTTGAAGCCGGGAATAGCTGAAACCGTGTGCCACACGGGGTTGGTCCCGACGCGTTCCTGTATTTCGTAGGACATCACATTTGACTCGCCGTCGGAGGCCTGGTCCCACTTAAGCGTATAAGCCTGGCCCGAGGCCACGCCTTTGGCCACCTGGGGCTCGGGGGCGCCGGGGGTAGTGGGGCCGGTGGTGTCTATGCGGTAGATCATTACGGGCACGCCGCTGACGCTGGGGATATAGCGCCCGCCGGCCATAACGCCGCGCACGGAGAGCACATAACCGCGGTCCGAAACGGTCTCCCCCCAGGCCGTATGCGGCCCTTTGAAAGAGCCCTGCACCCCGCGCGAATTTATTTTAAAGGTGACGTCGTCGATCTTTGTAACGATCATTATCTCGTTGCCGACATAAAGCACGCCTTCCGTGGCGAAGCCGGCTGCGGACACGACCGTAAACGAAGCGGTGTCCACCCCTATGCGGCTGGCAAGCCTGGTGAAATGGCCGGGGGAAAGGGCGACGTCGGTAACTTTTCCGGCCAGGACGGAGCCGACCGGCTGCCAGGAATTTTTTACACTGGTGGGGTCCGAGAAGCTGCCGCCGAGAGAAAGCTCGTATCCGGTCACGGTGCCCGTAGAAGCCGGGTTCCACATGGCCGTCAGCTCGGTGGTCTTTGACGCCCACACCGAGGGAACGGCCCCCAGCTCCGAAACCGCCAGCTGCAGCTTTGTGTTCTGCACATTATCGCCTATAAAGTAGAGCGGCTTGCCTGTGCCGTCGTTCAGAATAAGATCGGGCACATAGTCCTGGTTGGCGTCAAAATCCAGCAGGCGGTCCCCGTCTATATCGAAGGAGGGCAGCCCGGAGTTGTTAAGGCTGACGTTTACGCACTTACCCATGCCGTAATAGTCAAAATTGTCGGGGATGCCGTCGTTGTTTATATCCACCAGCGGCTCAGTAGCCTTGCAGCCGGAAGCCGTGTAGTTATATATCCAGCGGGTGGGATCAGCCACCGGAGCGTTACCGGCCCCGATAACCACGTTGCCGGTGAGGGGGTCGGTCTTGGCGTAGGCGGGATAGCCGTTGGAGGCCACCATCAGCCGTTTATAAACCGGCGTCAGCGGAATGACGGCCGGGGAGATAAGCATCTGGTTTGAATCCATGGGGTACTTGTCGTTATAGTACTGCCCGGCCGCCAGCGGTATGCCGTTCAACCCCCGTATATCGTTAAAATATTTAAGGCTCACGCCGGCAAAGTGCCCGGTAATATCGGTGGTAGAAATATCAACGGAAGCTCCCACATCGCAGACCAGGTGCAGTATGACCGCTTTGGTCGACACAACGAGATAAGGCAGATTGCCGTCGGTAATATCCAGACTTATTCCGCCCTTGAACAGGGTAGAGGTGGAATGCTGCACGTAGCCCAGGCGGATATCTGTTAAGGGGCTGAAGGCGCCGTCCCCGTCGTCCTTCCACAGGGAGACCCCGGCCAGGTCCCCGTCGCCAAGTCCCACCGGAACGGTACTGGTTATGGTGCCGGTCTGCGTGAAATTAATCTGCCCTATATACACATAATCCGACAGCGTGGCCATATTAAAGGTCATGAGGGCCATGTTCTTAACTCCCTTCGCGACAGCCGCGGGAGCTATATTTATGCCGTTCACCGTAAGGCTGACAGCGAAGACGGGCACAAGACTTGAATTAACCGGGTAGATATCCGAATAAGTGCCTTTCGGCAGGGCCTTGGTGACACCCAGGTAAACGCTGGGGGTAACGTCGTGCGGAGCGTTGACGGTTATCCACGACTTGTCGCGGATCATAAAGCCGACCTTGTTTGCCTTTATGGCCATTTCGCCTATGTCGTAAACCGCGAAGAAGGTCTGCGGCAGCGGGCTTAAGGTCTGGCTCTGCGAAAGCTGTATCAGGGTCTGCGTGTTAAGCGGGTTATCCTGGTCGAACAGGTCCACCTTGCGCACGGAAGTGCCGGCCGAGTGCGTAACCTTCGGGGTATTGAAATCACCCAGCTTCTCCCCCCTGGAAGTAACCGTCAGGTAAGGCTTGCCGGAAACGTCCAGGCCGGACCCGGAATAGGTGGCCAGCTCGGCCTCGCCGATGTAGAGACGCCCGGAGGAAGGGAACCCGGCCGTTGACGCCAGCACCAGGTTGAACGGCGTGGTATCTGTGGAGCTGAACATCACGGCCAGGGAGCTGAACGCCTCCGAGATATTCAGGTCGTTTATGTCCAGGATGTCGTTCTGGTTGGAATCCTGGTAAATTTTCACGAACTTCACGTCGGTATTCTTGCCGAAAGGCGCGTTGGGGTCGTTGGAAGCGCCGGTGCGCTGCACTTTAATGGCGTTCCACCGGGCGTTGCCGGCCTCGGTTATAAGGTTGAAGCGCAGCATGGGGGCTTTAACCTGCGCCTGGCCCACGCCGCCCGCCAGCACCAGACTGGAAGCCACGTCGTTGGCGCCCAAGGCGATATTGGACGGAATCTCCTTTACAACCATGGGCGCGGTATTAATGGGCCAGGTAGACAACGTCACGGTATTCGGGATGCCTATTTTGAAAGAGTACGAGGAAATGTTCACCGCCATAGTGCTCCCGATTATGGCGAACTGCGACACGTCGTAACTTATGAAGGCGCAGGCCGGGGTGGTGGTAACCACGATAGGCGTCTTGAGCACCACGTTTACCGTGCTGGAGGAGAAGGCTTCGTTGCCGTAGCTCATCAGGTTGGGATAAACCCCGGCCGCGGAGCTGGAAGTATCCACCGCGTCCAGTATACAGTTGTCGTTGGAGTCCCGCCAAACCTTTACAATGTCGATATCCGAGTCGTTGGAAGTGCCGCGGCGGGACATCGTCACGGCTTCCACCTTGGCCGAAGTTTTGTCCGTCACCATCTTAAGCGCGAGTATTCCCACGTTCTTGTCGTTCTGCGTAACGTTTACCGGCGAGATGTCCTCGGGGGTAAGCGTGATATTATTCTGCGTGGGCAGCACGGCGTTGAGCTGACTCAGGGCCGGCGAGGCGAACACGGCGGTGTGCCCCGAGTTTTCCGGGCCGAAGATGAAATTCGCCTCGAACGGGATCTCCACTCCCAGCACGTCGTTAGGCGGGAGAAGCTGCTCATTCGAGAAGTTGGAAGTCTTGTCTATATCCAGCGAGACGAACAGTACCGTCGGGGTGGAACTGATCACCACGTAGTTCTGGCCGTTAAGGGCCGGGTCGGCCACGTTAATGGTAGCTTTGCCCACCGGGTCGTTCGCGCCGAAACGGCCTGAACCGATTATAACGTCCGAGGTGTTAAGCCCGGTGGTATAGTCGCGGTCAAAAGTGCCGTTACCGTTATCCTTCCATATTATTATGTTCGCCACGTCGGAGTCGTAGCCGTTCAGGCCTGGCGGCTGCTTGCGGACCAGCTTTACTCCCTGCCAGCGCACCCCGTAGCCGGGCGTGGTGAGCGTCAGCTTCATAACCGGGTAGTTACGCCAGCCCTGGTAAACCGACCCGCCCACCACCGTGCCGGAGCTGTGCCCAACCACCGGCGAACCGAAAACACCCCTGACAACGTTGTTTATAGTATTGGGGGCGAGAGTGTTGCCGTAATGTATTATCTCGTTATCCACTACCGCGTAGCCGGACGGCGGCACGCCGGCGGTGGAAACCACCAGCCAGGAAGCGTCCGTTGAACCTGAAACGCCGGTCATTATATCCTGGCCCAGACGCATCGAGGGCATGGAGCCGGAGATGTCCGGAGAGAAAACGGGCTCGGTAAGCACCGTTACGGTGCTCGGGGCGGAGATTATCTCCCTCACCTCCGAGGTAAAGGGAAGGTTAGAGGCTATGGCGGAGAACTTGTTAGGCAGGGAGATAGCGTTCTTAACGGGGTCCTGGAGCTGGCTGTTCTGCGGGAAAGACTCAGGCCCTATATAAACCCCCAGGTAGCGCGGGTTGCCGAGCGCGTCGTTGGGCATGGCGGAGTCAAGGATGTCGTAGGTAATGAAATAGCGCTGCGACAGCGCCCGGGTGAGGGCTTCCAGGGGAGTGATAACGCGCTGCGTGGAGATATCCACCCGCGCTATGAGCGGGTTATAGAGCGGGGGATTGCCGAAGGTGCCGGAGCCTATCATCACGTCAAGCCCGCCCAGGAAGCCGTTATTGTCGGCGTCGTACCAGACTTTTACGCTGCCCACGTCCTTAAGCGCGGTGCCGTCCTGCAGCACCGTCCCGGTGGCGTTAACCAGCACCCAGCCCCACAAGGCGTCGGCCACGTCCGTGTTCAGCGTGAAGGAGGCCACCGCCTGGTCAACCGACTTCTGCGCCAGGGAAGGCCCGGTAAAAGTATCGGTAGCCTTGATTATAACCTGGTCGGCGTATTCGGACACTTTGCCTATAAGCGAAAGCGTCTTGCCGGCCGGGGGAATGCCCACGTGGACCGGGCTCATATACTTGGGCTCCGTAATGAAGAAATAGTCGGTGGCGCGCATGGCCAGGCCCAGGTAGGAGAAGTTGGAGACGTTGGCCAGCGGGGCTATATCGTAGGTTATGAAATAGTCTTTGGGCGTTGTGTAAATGGTCTGCCCGTCCAGGTTCCCCCCGTCGCCTATCAGGGGCAGCATGGCCTGGCCGGAAATTATAGTGCCGACGGGCCAGGTGGAAACTGTAAGCGCGGCCGTTCCCTCGGCGCCGCGGGTAAGCCCGGTAAAGGTATTAGTCAGCGTATCCGCCGAGGAAAAATAAACCACCTCTTTAAGCGAGGGATCGGTCTGGCCGTCGTTAATGATCAGGCGGCCGGGCTCGCCGGGTGTAAAAGGCGTGTCGGCCGGGAAGAAGAGCCCTATATTGTTTACGTATATGACCGTATCGGTGGACATCAGCGGGACCTTCAGAGCGTCGTACGGGAAAGCCCTGTCATTGGCCCCTGTCCGCATCACCTGGGTATCTTTAACCGTGGTGGAGGTTTCAAGCAGACCGTCGCCGGTGGAGTCGTACCAGACGCTTATCTTTTTTACGTCCGTCACTTTATTTTCGGCCGCGGTTCCGCCGTTCTCCCCCGCAGTAACCCAGCGGTCAAGTTTAAGGCCTTTCCATAAGGCGGAACCCAGGGACCCGTGTATGGAGAGGGTGATGCGCGCCACGGCCGTGTTCTTATCGTTCTGCGTTACGAAAGAAGGGATAGAAAAGCCGTTGGGTGTCGCGTTATTGACATCGTCAACATAGACGACGTCCGAAGTGGCCCACAGCGGCACGGTGGAAGAGACTATCGGGGAGAAAGCGCCTACCACGCCGTCCAGCAGGCTTACGCCGGAACCTTCAAGGCGCGCGCCGTGGGTCATATTGGGAGCGGCGTCCGCCCCGAACTCGTACACCACGAAATAAGTGCGCGTGCTGATGGAAACCGCGCCGTCAAGCCCCGGGTTATAGAGCGGAAGCACAAAAGTGCCGGGGTCGTTTATGTTGTATGCCGGCGGGTTTGCCGGGTCGGTAACTTCTTTGTCTATGGTGCGCTCGAATATGCCGTCGCCCAGGGCGGGGTCGCCGCCGGAGGAGTCCAGGAACAGGCGCACGCTCTTAAGGTCGGAGCCGGCGCCTGTGCCCGTTTTGGTGATCTTAAAAGCCTTTATCGTGCCCACAAAGTTATCGGTCCAGGCTTTTATGGCCAGGAAACCGACGCGTTCCTGTCCCTGCTCGACGTAAGGGTACTGCGCGAGCGAGCCGGACAGCGGCTGCCACCAGGCGCCTATGTCCGTGCCCTGCACTATTATGGTGGCGGGCTGGTTGCGCACGGGGGCGGTGGCGGTGGCTATAGGGAAATTATTGTAAGCCACCCCCACCAGGCCGGAGTCAAGCACTATGAACGACGGGTTATCCAGCGAGAGGGCGAAGCTGCGCGGCGTGGTGGCCACCGTGGAAACGCGCACGGCGAAGAAGAAATTGCTGGGAGTATTTGACACCAGGGCCGCGGTGGAAACCTTGGTTACCAGGTCGTCAAAAAGCCAGGCCCCGAGACCGGTGTCATAAGTGCCGCTGGACATAAGGAAGTCCACCGGGGAACCGCCCAGCGAGGATTCGCCGTCAAAGACGCCGGCCTGGCCCGCGGAGGAGTTGTCGGCGTACATGTTTATCCCCACGATATCGCTGTAAGAGAGCGTGCCCGAGCTCTTTAGCTGCACGGACTTCAGGTAGGCGGACGGGGCGCCGGCCGGGGAAGTGCGCATGGTAAGGCGCAGCATGGGCACCGGGGCGGGCACGTCGGCTATAACGCCGTCGCCCTGGTAAAGAGCGGTCTTACTTATGCCCATAGAGGTTTTAGACGTAGGCAGCGGGTCCTCGGGCGCCAGGTCGGTCGGGGTTATTATCATGCCCGACAGCACCACGTCCGCGTCGGAGTGTATGGGCAGGCTGAGGCCTGAGTCGCCGGTATAGCCGTAGATGGAGGTGTTGTAATAGTCAGTTACGCTGACTTTCAGCGTTTCCACAAAAGTGTCCGACAACCGCAGCTGCGTCTCGCCCGTGTCGGCCGGCACAAAGGTGTAATAGGTGGTATTGGTGCTCCAGATCCGCAGATCCGCCGACCCCTTGGAGTTGGTCGCCATTTTTATCTTGCCGGTATAGTACTGGCCGTTCACGGCGTCGCCGGTGGCCGCGTTGCCGTAGATATCCCGGGCGCGCAGCGTTACCGTGCCGGGGGTCTGCACGCGCAGCGGTGTAACCAGGCTGTACGGGTGGTGCAGCGTGAAGTAGGCAGCGGCGCTGGGCGTTATATACTGGTCCTGCGTAACCTGCGCCATGGTGACGCCGTCACTTGGGATCGCAGCGTCGGCCGTTATAGTGGCCGTGCCCACGATGGTATCCCAAACGTAGATATTGGCGTAGGACTGGCCCGGGAAGATGTTCAGGTCCAGCGGGTTGGTTTTCAGCAGCTTCCAGTTAGGATTTGAGGACTGCACCGCTTCCGCCGCATCTATGCCGCCGTACGTACTATTGCGCGCCGCGGAGAAGCGCACGGAGGCCAGTGAGGTGGTGGAGGTCGTGTTGTCGTAGCGGTCCTTCAAGACCACGCTTATCACCGTAGGCGTGGTAAGGCCCAGCGCGTAGTCCAGGTACTGCACCGTGGTACCGGCCACCAGGCGGCGGGCTGCGGAGTAGAACAGCACGTGGTCCGGCGGGGCGGCGACCACCGTATAAGAAGAAACGGCCGGCAGCCACCCTTTTGCCAAATTGGTGTTTATACTAAGGGTATGCGTGGTCTGGGACAACAGCGTGTCTATCAAGTAGAAGCTGGTGGCTGACTCCCCAAGAGCCATCTTGGCGGAGCCGGGCTTTACGGTAAAACTGGAGACGTCAGGGGCGGCGAATTTGACGGCGCCCAGAGAATCCGAATCCAGTATAAAAGCCACGCCCGCGCCCGCGGCGTCTTCCTGCCCGGACGCCACGGGGGTAGGATTGCCGAAACGGTCCTCTACCGACATGGCGAACATCTGCGAGGTGACGCCGGCCATCAGCGTCTGCCCGGAGTTCTTACTTACGCTTATCCTGTAGGTATAGTCCGGCACAATGTTAACGGGCTGCGTTGAAGCCGCCCAGGCCGCCTGGTCCTGCGCCTTGAGCATTATTATCGGCTTTATAGGGATAGAAGAGGCGTAAACGCTGGAGGCTGTGGTATCCAGGTAATAAAAAGTGGCCATGTAGGATTCCAGCGGTATATCAAGATAAGTCGCCGTTGAAGAGAACACCGGAGGGAAAGCCCCTGAAAGCGAACTTGAAACCGAGAATGAGAAGGCGTCGCTGACCGCGGAAGTCTGCCGGGTAAAGGTGGACAGCAGCACGCGGACAGTGGACGTGGCCACGGAGGGGTTGTCAAAAATATCGCGGAGCTCGGGTTTAAAGCGCTGCGTATCCCCCAGGGAATTATGGATAGTGCCGGCCACCTGCGTATTGATCTGGTTGCCGAAAGAGACCTTGGCTATGTCGACAGGGTCCATGCGCAGTTGGTGGATGGCGGGCTGCATGGAGCCTGAGCGGGCCTCTATCTGCCAGTAGCCGGGGCGCCCCCCCTCGAAAGTATTTGATGACGGCGAAACGCCGGAATAAGAGGCGGTGCGGTCGTGGTAGCGGAAAGAAACCTGCGTCTGGTTAGGCAGGATGCCTGGCGCGGCAATGAACTGATCGTTAAGAATGGTGCGGAAGCCGTAATCCCCGGCAATCCCGAAAGTCCCGAGGACGCGCCCGAGCCCGGTATGCACCGCGATCTGCGCACTAGGAATACCCAGATAAACGTCGGTCTGCCCCTGCTTGGTAAGGTTATCGAAGTCGTCGCGGCGCTCAACGGTGAATAAGGCCCCGGCTCCGGCCACCTCCTGTATGCCGACCGTGGCCGCCGGCTGGCTTACGATATAGAGCAGTTTGGAAGGCACACCGCCGGTAGTAGTCAGCGCTCCGCTGACATTCTGTCTGGCGGACACGTAAGTGGCATAAGCGGCGGGGTTGATAGTGGTGGTTCCTATCCAGATACGCGCCCAATCCCCTGATTTACTAGAGACCCGGTAAGCCGCCTGTGTTGAAACGCCTATGGAGCCCGCGGCGTCCGTATACATTATGGTGGAAGTGCCCATGTCATACCAGGCCGAGGCTTTCTCGTACTGCAGCGTGCCGGTTGACCCGTAAACCTCGGGGATGGAAATATAGGCCGGCACCCCGGCGGAAGAGATGTTATTGTCGTAGGCGTCGGAAAGGAAAGCCGTCAGCGTCTGGCGCCCGGGCACAAGGATGGAGCCGGCCGGCACTTCCGTGTCGGTGTTGGGCGCAACGCGGTAGATATTGGGCGGCCCCGGCAACACGGTAATGTTGACCAGGGGCGCGACATTTATAGCGGGCGACAGCGAGTCGTGCGCGCCCAGGGTATTTACCCCGGCCCGGCGCAGGGTGAACCAGTTGGGGAGGGGCTTAACTCCCAGGTCCGAAGTAAAATAAGCTACCGTCGGCGCCACCATGCTCGGGATCTGGTTGGGGTTGGCCTGCGGCACCAGGTCAAAAGTGGCGGTACCCACGTAGACGTTGGGGCCCGTATCGCAGTTGTTCTCAAAAGTGTCCTTGGCATAAAGCGCAAGCGTAGCGGAGAAGGGGAAGCCCGCCACTACGGTAGTGGAAGGCAGGACGTAAACCAGGTGCGTTATGGGCCCGGGCTCTACGGCGATGGTGGAAACCCCCGTCGCGTAGGAGGCCGCGGAAGCCGCGGTGGTGGCGGCTACCACGGTATAGGTGCTGAAGGACGTCCTGGCGTCGACGGTGAACACGGCGCCGCCGTTAACCAGCGTCTGCGCGGCGGGCGGGAAAGTCTTGTAATCCCCGGGCACGGCGAGCTGCACCTGCGGCATGACCGCCGGCGGTTTAGTGTCCTGGCCGGCGCCGACGAGCTCCGTGGCCTTGTTGTAATACATATCCGTCAGGTAAATGCTGGCGAACAGGGCGCCGGTACCGATGACATGCGGGGCAGGGGGACCGCTGCGCCCGGGCCAGGCAATAAGAGTGTCTTTACAAGGCGGGTTGATATTACATTTACCCTCCACCAGCCCTTGGCCGGGCAGTACTACCTCAAGCCGCACTCCTGTTGAAGCGTAAACCTTAAAAGACGATTTAGCCGCGGCGTCGTCGCTGCGGCAGACATTGCCGGGGAAATTGCCGTAGCAGACGTAGTTGTCGGCGGCGTCTACCGGGTAAGCCTTCAGCGAGGAAGCCGCGGACCGGGTCACCAGCGTTACCGGCACCTGCAGCGTGCCGTTGTTAAGGGCGGCGGTCGCGGGGTCGATATCGTAGATATCCGTTGTATTGACGTAAACCGTCGGCCCTACGGAGAGCCCCCTGTAAAGGTTCATATACGGGTCAACCAGGTTCACGGTCAGGTTGAAAGGCGCACCCGCCGTCTGAGTGTCGATGGAAATTAGCTTCCCCCCAGCCGGGTAAACGCCTGAGCCGGGCACCGGGATCTCGCCGGGCATAAGGAGCTGCAGCCCTACCGGAAACGCAGGGATGACGGTAAAAGTGGAAGATTGCGGATCGTCCGAGATACCAGAGGAGCCGTAGTCTTTGGCTGTAAGATACTGGGTGGCCGCGCGGCGCAGGCTGACGTACATCAGGTCCGTTACTCCCGAGGCCTGGTTCATGGCGGCCGTGCTTACGGCCGGCGCGTAAATATCCGAAGGCGTGCCCACCCTCACGTCCAGGGGCCTGCCGGGCACCAGGTTGAAATAATCGTCCACAAGGCCGACCTTCACGCCGAAATCCTTGCCGGCGGTCTGGTCTAAAACCACGCCTATTTTACCGGTAGGGGAACCCTGGTCAAAATCCTCGCCCGGCGGCACTACCAGGAGCAGGTGCTTGGGGAGCCCGGGGGCTACGTTAAGAGTGGCAGCTATGTCGGACCCAAGCGTGGGAACGGCCACGGGGTTCACCATCTCGGCGCGCAGGGTATTCATGCCCGCGCGCTTCGGGGTGACGGTAAAGGTGGCGGACCCTGTGATCACCTGCGATAAAGGAACTACGGTTGAGAAGGGGTCATCGGAAACAAGGCGTATCTCCTGGACGGCTCCGGGGGTAACGTTCCAGAAAGCGTCGGTAATGTCCACGACCACGTCGAACGGGAAGCCCGCCTGCTGGCCGTCTACTACGCCGGTACGCCCGTTGCCGGTGGAGCCGGGTACGCGGCTCTGGCCGGGCACAAGAACGCGCATTTTGGTCGGATTACTGGGGTTAAGCGCAAAAACACCGCTCGCGGTGGCGCCCAGGTTTGGCCCCACGCCGCTTAAGTCCGTGGCTGTAACGGTCCTGAAACCGGCGCTCCTGAGGAATATATTGCTGATAGTTACGCTGCCGTCGGTCATGTTAAAAGAGCCTTGCGGGCCGGCGAAAGGATCGTCCGAGGTGGCGTTGATATTGGCCTTGTTGATGCCGTAAACGCGGTTATAGCGGGAGTCAGCGGCATAAGCCATGGCGTTGAACTGCTGGCCGGCGGTCTGGGTAGAAACAGGCCCGGCCGCGCCGAAAGGATAAACGGTCTTACCCGGCACCAGGGACTGGGTTGGCAGCAGGACCATGAGCCTGGAGGGCGCGCCCGGCACTACCGTGATGCCGGAGTCCGTACCGGTGGTCAGTTTAGGCAGCACGCTGTCGAAGTCCAGCGCGTCTATTACCAGGTTCGAAGTGGCGGCGCTGGGTACGAAGCCGGTAAGTATGGCCATACCGCCGGCCATGGGCTGGGCGGGAGGCTGGACGGCGTAAATGTCGTTGGAGACAGCCTTTATGATGCGGCCGTCGTCGGTCAAATTGCCGTAGGCGTCCACGGCCCTGACCACAAGCGTGTAGGTGGTGCCGGCCGTCAGCGGGCCCGCCGTCCCGGTTTTCCCTCCGGGCGCGCCCTCATTGGCAACTTCGTTCGGCACCAGCAGCAGCATGCTTGCTGCGTCGGCGGGGCCCACCATGATGCCGCTTACGGTATCGGTACTGAAACTGGTATTGGTCAGGCCTGTGTCAGTTACCTGTACTGAAAGACCAGCGCCCTGGTTGCGCGTAACGGGTATTACGCTGAAATTTGTAGCCCCGGCTATCAAACTCTTCTGGTAGGGAGCAGCTTCCATACCGCGCAGTTGTATGTTAGGGTCATTCAGGAAGTCTATCTGTATCAACGGGGTATTGGACGAGACGGCCATGAAAGGCGTGGCGCCCTTTACAACGTTGTAATAGTTATCCGTCAGGTACACGGACATCTGCGTGGTGACGCCGGCAGTAAGGGCGCCAGGCGAGCCGGCCTTGCCGCCGCCGGAAGGATTGGCGGTATAAGGCGGACGGCCGGGATCGATAGTCTGGCCGGCGGCCGTAAGGTGCAGCTTTACGGGCCGGTTCCACCAGACCGTTACGGGGCTGGGAGTAAAGTAAGCCGAAGTGGCCGAAGGCAGGGCGGCGCTTTCGGCTTTTATGGTCTGCGGGGCGGCCACTACGGGGGTGAAGATGAAAGTGGTCGCGCCTGAAACAAGCATTTGCGGCGCGGGATTAACCTCGTAAGGGTCGGTGGCTATGTCGGCGGAAACCTGGAACCCGGCCGTGGGGTCGGTGTTATAGTACGGGTCAGCGCCGTAAACCAGCAGAGCGAAGGTAGTGCCGGCCAGCAGGTTGTCCGGCGTGCCGCTCTTGCCGAAAGGCGCCACGGTGTATTTTCCCTGCTGGCGTATTTCCCCGGGCAGCAGCGCCACCAGCCTGTCGGCCGCCCCTGAAATAACCGGCACGTTGGAGGAGGGGTTACGCGGGTTGGGCTCAATCCCCTGGCCCGCAGCGCTCATATGCCAGCCCGCCGGGTTTGCCGAGACGAAAGAGCGGTAGACGGTAGTGGAACCCACAAAAACGGCGGTTCCGTCCAGGGAAACCGTATCGTTATTGGCGTCGGTGTCGGTTACAAAGACGGACGCGGCGGAAGAAACCACCAGGTTCCAGTACCGGTCGGTAACCTGCAACAGAAAAGGCACGCTGGAGCCCGCGGGCTTGGTGCGCGGGGTACCGGTGCTGCCCTCCACTCCGGAGTCCATGCGGCCCGGAGAGGGCAGCTGCCCCGCGGGGTCGTAGTCGGCTATAACCTGCACCCGGTCGGCCGTTGTCGGGTTGACGGTTATATTCCTGGTGCCGTAGAGGGTCGGCTTGTCTTTTTCCTCGGCGCGCAGTACACGGCCTCCGGCGCGCCTCATGCGCACCTGTAAAGTCTTAACGCCGAAATCTCCCGGCAGGAAGGTATATTGCTGCGGCAGGCCGCGGTAATCGTCTATGGTACCGTCGTTGTCCATCACTTCGGGGCCGCCCGGCACCCCGTCCGCGTAAAAATTCACGATTCCCTGGTAGGCCGCGGCTATATTCCCGGTGCCGCCGGGACCATCCATGGCCGTAACGGTCATGTTCACATCAGAGCCCGCGGTTATGGGGTCCGCGGCCACAGTGATAAGGAAGCTCTGGGCCGGGGCCGCGATATAGAACTTGGGGCCATTATCTATTATAGTTTCGGTATTATCGGCGTTGTCGGTCACCCTTACCCACGAGGCGTAGGCGTCGCCGCGTACCCAGCAGGTGTGGGCCGCGCGCTCCGTATCATCGTCGCAGACCAGCCCCGCGTACTGCCAGTTGCCCAGCGCGTCGGTGAACTGGCCCTGGGTCCAAACCTCCCCGGCCGAAGCCGCCGTCCAGGTTGACCCGTTCCAGAAATAGCCGGAGTTGTCCCACGAGCCGTACACTATAGGCCCGTTCGAAAGCAGGGCCGGCGCCGTGTCCCTGAAAACCAGCGACTCTATCTTGCCGGCGTGCCAGGGCAGGGTAGGGTAGACTCCGGAGCCCGTGCCGTTTATGCCGTTGGTAAAACCGGGGTCCGAGGCGTTGCCCAGAATGACCTTATTGTCGTTGTAAACCGTGGCGTTCACCGGGCTCACTACCACGGATTGCGGTTCCGTGGTATCAAAGAGGAACCTGGACTGGCCCGTTATGTTCTGCACATTGCCGACGGAATCGGTAGCGGAGGATTTGACTATATAGTGCCGCGTATCTACCGGGACCAGGAAGCCGTTGGTATAAGACCAGGAGGACGGGTAAATATTGCTCACATCAAGCCAGGTTTCCTGGGCGTTGGCGAAATTGGAGCCGTCAAAGTACTTGGGGCCGCCTCCCTCGTCAACCCCCAGTATGGAGACTTGCACCGAGGCCACGGTGGTAACGGCGTCCGCCGAGTTGCCGTAGATGACCGGCAGGTTCTTGTAAGCCGTGTCCGCTCCGGGCTGCACCGGGTTGGAGAGCGGCGGCACGTTATCGAAGATAAAGGTGCGCGTGCTCCACAGGACTTCCTCGTTAGTGGTGGCGTCCACGGCCTTGGTCGCCATGTAGAAAGTCGTGCCGTTAAGCCCGTCGTGCGTGCCCTCTTTCCAGGCAAAATTAACGGTGCCGGGGTCGGTGAAGTCGGAGTTGGTGTAGCTCCAGGGGTTTACAGTACCCTTCGGCCCCGGCGCGCCGCCTATGGACCACCAGCCGGTGTCGGAATTCACCCAGTGGGCGCCGGCCGGCTCCCAGTAATAAGTTGAAGGGCCCGAGAGATACCAGAGTTTTATGCGCACGTCGCTCACCGCCGAGGCCAGGTCCAGCGAGGTGCCGGAAATGGCGGTCATGGAAGAATAGAGCAGGCCGCTGGCCGGCGGGTAAACTATGCGCGAGCCGGGCGGGGTAGCGTCGTAGCTGAAAGTGGAGGAGGTCACGGAGAAGTTGCCTGCCTGGTCCGGGGCTTTAACTTCAACGCGCAATTCATTGTCCCGGTCGGGCCAGGTCAGGGCCGCGGTATTATAGCGCCAGTTGAAGCTGCCGGCCGCGGAGGAAGAACCCAGCGCCACGTTCCAGATCTCCGGGAAACCGGGGAAGGCCGCGTCCACCCAGCCCGTGCCGTCCAGCCAGAATTTATTGAGCGGGATGTCGAAAACCCGGACCTGCGGGAAATTCACGTTGAAGGCGTCGGCCGCGGTGCCTGTCACCAAAGGCAGCGTATTGTAGCGCGAGCCGTTAAGCGGCAGCAGGATGGCGGCGGTGGGGCTGGAAATATCGAACCTGAACGAGTTGCCGGCCATGGGAACCGGCTCAGTATTGCCGGCCACATCGTAAGAGCGGGTCTGCACGGTGTAAAGGCGCCCGTCCTCGAGGCCGGAGGAATTATCGGAAGGCGGCAGCTGCGTATTCTTGGTCCAGGCAGCCCCGGCCGCCGGGTTCAGCCAGGTTTCCTGGGCGGCCCAGATCGAGGAGTTCCAGTACAGACCGTCGGAGTTCCTTTGTATTTTTATCTGCGAACCGGCAACCCCGGAAGGATTGGAATTAAGGTCCTGTGAAGTGCCGGTAACCGCGCCCAGGTATTTAAGGAAACTGTTATTAGCGGGAACTACGGGGTTTGAAACAGGCGGCGTGACATCATAGCGCACCACGACAACAGGCACGGACGGTGCCATCTTATTGCCGGCCGTATCCTGCGCTATAACCTGCAGATTGTAGTTCTTATTATCGGTAAGCGCGGGCACGGGCGCGGTCCAGGTATAATTGGAGCCCGCGGCGACAAAAGCCGCGCCTATCCACTTCTGGGTCACGGAGTTAAAAGTAGAGAACTGGGTGTCGTAATAGAGCAGGCTGTCGGCCTCCTGCACGGAAACGGAACCCGACTTTATGCCGAACTGTTCATAGGCGGTACCGGAGAGGGTTGTCAGGACGTTAAGGTTGCCGCGCAGGTCCGGCAGGCCCAACGGGTAAGTTATGGCGGCGGCGGGCGGGGTGGTATCGTAGGTGAAGGTAACGGAAGAGACCACCGTTTCGACGTTGGGCGGCGCCACATCGTCCGCGGCGCGCACCTTAATAACGTAAGTATAGCCGTCGCGCAGGTCCGGCGCGGTAAAGCTCCAGGCCGTTCCCGCATACGAAGCGGCCAGCGACGGCGCGCTCAAGGGCTGGAAGGTCTCCGAGGTAAGCGTGAACGTGCCGGGGTAAACGCCGTTCCAGTGGTTTGTCCCGGGGGCTTTCTCGGCTATGCTCACGGCCAACTGGCCCGGGGTTGAAATGCCCGCCAGGTTATCGGCCGCCGTGCCGGTTATGGAGCCCAGGATATTAACCATGGTCTGGTCTGACGGAAGGGTTACCCTTGAAGAGGGCGGCGTCACATCATAGACCACATTGGCATTGGCAACGACATTAGCCATCAGCGCGGCCGGGTTGGGGACCGGGACGGCGTTATCCTGCGCGCGCGCCCTGAAACGGTACACCTTATCCCCCACCATGGCCCCGGAAAGGCCGCCCGCGGCCGTGTAGGTCCAGGCGCCTGAGGACAGCCCCTGCGGAACCCAAGAGTCGGCATTGTACCAGAAGTTGGTATCGTCCAGCAGCGTTGAGGAGGAAAATCCAGCGCCAAAGTTGTAGTAATACGTGTCGGCGCCCTGCAGGTAGGAAACCTGCACCTGTATATGGGAGGCTCCCGCTATGCCGGAGTTAGTGGCCCAGTTGGGGTCGTCGGCGGTGCCCGAAACTAAAGCCACCGATTTAATCTTGCTGCTAGCGGCTGGGCTCAACACGGCGAGCGCCGGGGGCGCCTGGTCTATAGTGAAAGTCACCGAAGACCCGTTGACGGGGAAGTTGGTCTGGATGTTGCCGGCCTTATCGGTGGCTTCCGACCAAAGCGTGTAGGAACCGCCGTCGGCCCAGACAGGCATATTAGTGTAAGACCAGGAAGACTGGAAGACGGAGGCCGCGGGCCAGATCGCGGGGGCGGGCAGCCAGCCCGAAACATGGTCCCAGTACTGGTTTATGTTGTTATACCTGAGCAAAACCCTCACGCCCTGTATCTGCACGCCCGGCTGCTGGCCTATATTGGCCAGCACCATATCCTCTATCAGCGTGCCGCTGGCCACAACCACGGCGGAGCGGGACTGACCGCCGGAAACGGAAGAGACGGTGGCCGTAGGAACTACGGTATCGAAATTAAAAATGTTGGCCGCCAGGAAATCGGATTCGGTGCCTTCAAAAGAGCTGTTATTATACGTGTTATCCAGGGATTTAGCCTTGGCCTGGTACTGTACGCCGTTTGTAAAAGCCGCCGTCGGGTAGGAAACCGTGTATTCCCAGGTGGAAGCCGCCACGAACCAGGCGGCCTGGTTGCCGGCCTGGTTCCAGACGGCCGTAAAGGTGGAGGAAACATTGTCCCAGGACTTGCCGCCGTTGGTCCCGTTCAAGGCGGAGAGCTCAGCCCAGACGCGGTTTATGCCGGCGGAGGGCGGGCTGGTGCCGGGCGGGTCAAAAGCGGCGCCGCCAAGCTTGGGCAGGCTGTTGTAATAGAACTTCACGGAAGACGGCAGCTGCACCTGCGCGGCCGGTTTATCCGTGTCAAAGTAGATCTGGTTGGTAACCGGGCCGGATTCGTCCACGTCGGAATAACTGCGGCCCACGGAGCGGAACGTATAAGAGGAGCCGCTTACAAAAGCCGGCAGGGCGGTATTATAATTCCAGGAACCGGCCACAGGCACAATGGACCCGGTGGATACCGCCCCCGCCTGCCAGCCCGGCCCGTTGAAGTCCCAGTATAAATTGTCGCTCAGGCGCCTTATTTCAAGCGCCACGCTCTTAGCGTCGGCGTTGGCGGTGCCGCTCACCTGGCTTATGGCCTTGTAATACTTCAGGTGATCCGGCGCGGTAATGCGCGTGGCGGCGGGCGGCGGCGTAAATTTAAAGCGCCGCAGATCCCACGTCAGTTCGCCGTTGCCTATATTATCGGCGGCGCTGGATGTAACGATATAATAGCACTGCGCCTTAAAAGGCATCGCGGAAGAATTAAAATCCCAGATGGTGCTGCCGGTGTTATAGGTGTCAACTCCCAGCCATTTTTCGGAGGCCTGCCAAGAGCTTCCGTCCCAGTACTGGCCGTTAAAGCCAGGGGACATGCAGTCGGTCTGCACCGTATCCTGCTGTATGCGTATCTGCACCGTGGAAACTCCCGAGGTGAAATCCGTGGCCGTGCCGGTGATGCTCGAAACCACCAGGTAGAAACCGTCGTCTACGGGCGGAGAAGTGACCTTGGACACCGGCGCGATCCTGTCCAGCGTGAAAGTGGAGTAGTTGACCCCGAAGGCGGAAACGTTGCCCGCGCGGTCTGTGAACTTGGTGCGCAGCAGGAAGGTGGCGCTGGAACGGCCCACCGACCAGGAATTGCCCGCGGCAAAGGGAGTGTTCAGCGGCAGGGCGGATATCGCCCAATTGGCGGAGGCCGCCGTAACGCTTGAAATGGCGCCGCCCTGCCAGGCAAGAGTGTTAAAGTTCCAATATTTATTGGGCTTGGCGTCGGTGTCGGTAAGTTCGTATTCCATGGAAACAAGTCCGGAGGCAAGTCCGCCGGGCCCGGCGGGGTCGGCCGCGGTGCCGGAGAGCGAGGAGAGCGTTCTGAAATAGCTCAAATGGAGCGGGGCCTGTATGGCGGCCAGCGGCGTGCTGAAGTCCACGAGAAAAGTTGAGGTGGCGTAGAGCACCTCGGTATTAGGCCCGCCGTTTTCCGGCCGCGTATTGTCGCGGGCCTCGGACTGCACTTCAAAACTGTAGCCGTCGCCGTTATTGCCGCCGGTAAAAGCCGAATCAAAGCCGGCCGGGGTCTTGGTCCAGGGGGTAAGAGCGCCGTCCACCGGAGTAAAATACCAGGCCACCGGGTTATTGGTCCAGGTATTCAGCACCCAGTCGTAATAAGTGCGCGCGCTTAAGGAGTCAAGGCGCGAGAGGCGCAGGCGCACGCCCTGCAGCCCCGAAGGTACGCCCAGGCTGGAATCCGAGGCGGTGCCGCCGATATAGGTAATGGGCGCGTTAAGGTAACTTCCGCTGGACGGGTAAGTAACCCGGGAAGCCGGAACTACGGGGTCCACCGTAAAGGCAACTTCAGGGTTGGCCGGGGCCAGAAGCCCGGGCCGCGTCTGGTTGTTAGCCAGGTCTTTGGCGCGTAGATAAAGACGGAACTGCAGCGAGGCGTTTGAAGCTTTGAGGCTGTTGAAATAAGCGTTCAGGCCGGCGTCAGAGAGGCTCCAGTTATAGCCGTTTATGGTAGTCGCGTTGCGCCAGTGCGAGGCGGCCGCGAATACGGGGTCCCACCCAGCGCCGTTCCAGTAGTTGAGGTCAGAGCCGCGCTGTATTACCAGCTGTATGCCGTCAACCGGGTTAAGGTCGCTGACAAGTTCGTCCACCGTGCCGGAGATAACTGGCATGGCCACGTAGGCGAAATTACCCGGCATGGTAATGGTGGCCGTAGGCGCGGAGGCGTCGTAACAGAAAGACTTTTCAACGTAATTTTCAGTGTTAAGCGAGCGGTCGGTGGCATGTACCCGCACCGTATAAGTGCTGGCCTCTACCAGCGCGGGGGGCCAGGTATCGGGCGCGCGCGGGTAGGACCAGTTGGCCCCGGAAACGATGTTGACCCCGAGCACGCCGTCAGTAACCTGGGAGGTTACGGCCAGGTTCGTCTTGCGCCAGAAAGTACCCACCGCGAACCCCACCCCGTTAAAAGTATTGCCGGTATGGTCAACTATCTGTATTTCTATGCCGTCGTCAGCCAGGCCGCTCATGGCCTCGGTGGCCCCGTTAACCACCCAGTCCGAAGCCGCCCCGGAGAAAGAGAGCGCCTGCGCGGCGTTCTGGAAGGCGGACGCGGGCGCGGCTATGGTGGAAGAAGGTTTGTTGATGTCGTAAATAAACTCCCGCTCGTAAGTGCCTGCGGGCACCTGGTTGCCGGCATAGTCTATGGCATAGAATTCCGCTTTAAAGCGCTTGTTGACCGGCCAGGCGGGCGGGGTATAAGACCAGGGCGCAAGGTTATCCACCCCCAGCCAGGTCGAGACCACCACGGACCAGGCCGAGCCGTCCCACTTGGGCTTTACCGCGCCCGGCTCGGAAATATTGGAGATCTGCGCCTTTATCGGCGGCACTATCCCCGCCGGTGTATCGCCTGAACTGCCGGCAAGCTGCCCGGTGGGCCGCGCGGGGCCGTAGAAAGCCGAGGCCAGCACCATGGGCGTGGATATGGTTATTGCCGGATAATTAAAGTCGGAAGTTACGGTAATGGCGGACGGCGTCTCTATATTACCGGCCTTATCGGTGCCGGCTATGGAAATTGTGTAGACGTGGGCATTAGTGGAAATATCCGGCGGGTCGTAAGTTGCCGGAGGATATTTCCAGGTTATAGTGGAAGCGTCCGAGACATACTCAACCGGCAGGTCGGTGACGGTCTTGGAACTCCAGCCCAGGGCCGTGGTGCCGCGCCAGTAATAGACGTCCCCGGACAGCACGTGGGAAATGCGCAGTTTTAAGCCGTTAGGGAAGGCCAGCTGACCGGAGATGCCGCCGTAGCTGGTGCCGTCTATCTCGGCCAGGGTTCCCTGGATATAGCTGCCGGCCGTCGGAGTGGAAACGCGGGACACCGGCGGCGTGCCGTCCACGGTAAAATGGGTAACGGTCAAAGGGTATTGTTCGTTGCCGCCGGGCACGGCCTTGTCGAAAGCCCGCACCAGCAGGGTATAATTCCGGTCGGAAACCCAGTCGTCGACGGAGAACGGATAGCGCCAGATGGCCGTGCCTATCACGTCCGTCCAGGCGGCGTTGGAGGAAATGGCTTTATCGAAGGCGTTTGAGCCGTTCCAGTAATATGTGTCCCCGGCGTACAGGTAGGACAGGTTCATCTGCACCTTGTTCAAGTTGTCCGTTACCCACGGCAGGGCGGCGTCGGAGGCCGTGCCGTTTATGGGGTTTACGCCGGTAAGCATACCGGGCTTGTAATTGTTGCCGTCAAGCGGCTGCACCATGAAGGTTTGCGGGGGCGTGATATCCCAGATAAAGGTCATTGAGGACACATTATCCGCGAACCCGGCCTGGTTGTTGCCGGCGCGGTCCACGGCGCGGGACTGCAGTATGTAGTACCTGCCGGACACCAGGGCCGGGGCCAGCGCGGCGTTGGTATAGCTCCAGTTGTTGGTACCGGAAACGGCGTTAAAGCTGGACAGCACCACCCCGGAGAACTGGCTTATGCCGTCCTCCCAGTACTTTACGCCGGTCTCGTCGTAGATCTGCAGTTCCACCCTGGCCAGGTCCGATTTCAGCTTCGTGCCGTAAGTGCCGTCGGGGTCGGCCGCGGTACCTGTTATGGCGGGCAGCTGGCGCAGCACCATGAACGGAGCGGGCTGGGTAAAGCCGGAATAGGGCGGCGTGGTGTCGTAAATAACGGAGTATTGCTGCGCCGTCCCCTCATTGTCGTTGCGGTTACCCGCCTTGTCTTCGGGCTTGCCGAAAACGGTATAGCTGCGGCCGTCTCTCAGGGCCGGGGTCACCGCGGTATTGGTGCTCCAGTTAAGAGTTGACGCGGCCAGGATATTGCTGGAGGACATTAAGGTGTCGAAGGTCAGGCCGTTCCAGTAGGTGCCGGCGTCGTCCTTTATCATCACCAGTACACGTTTCATCCCTTCCTGGTAGGCGGCCGGCAGCGCGCTGCGGCCCGGGTCAAAAGCCGTGCCGCTTATTACGGGCATGGCGTTGACATAAGGCTGATTGGGGGACTGGAGCAGGCCCAGCGGCACGGTATTGTCCACTATAACGGTGCGGTTGGTGGGAGGGTTTTGCGCCTCGTTGGCGGAGTTATAGCCCACGGTAGAGAACGTGTAGGTGGTATTATCCACCGTAAAAGCGGCAAGACCGGATACGGTCATGGACCAGGCGCTGCCGGTGGGGGCGCTGACATAGCTGTAGGTATCATAGGCCACCCAGGAATTGGCCGGCTCGTACCACCAGGCGACGGGCTCGCTCAGTTTCTGCAGGCGTACCTGGACGCTGTTCACCAGGCGCAGGTTGGTGCCATTGCCGATTATAGCCAGCAGGTCGCTGGGGCGGTAATTACCCATTTCGTTAACCGGGGTATTTATAAAAGTGCCGGCCGCCGGTGAGACAAAGCTGAAAGTCAGGTCCGGCGAGTTCTGGCCGGGGATGTCGCGCATGTTGCCGGCCTTGTCTATGGCCAGCGCCTGTATGTCGTAGGAATGGCCGTTGACCCAGCCGATATTAGAGGTATTCCAGAGCCAGCTGCCGGGCTGCCCCTTTACGTCGTCCACCGTGCCGGTGTCAAACCAGATACGGTCGTCAGGATAGGCTGAAGCGGGACAGAGCACCCAGGAATTAGTGCCGTTGTCGTAGCAGGCCTGGGGCTCGGTTATCTTTCTGAGAGCGATATGCACCATGTTGATGCTGCGCAGCTCTCCGGGCAGGGTATCAGACGCCGTGCCGCCTATTTCGTTAATTGTGGACGGAGAGCCGGCGGGGTATGTAACCCGGGAATCGGGCCGCGTGGTGTCGCCGGTAAAGTAGTTGGTGGTGTATTGGGTCTGGAGATTCCCCACCAGGTCGCGCACGCGGCTCATGGCGTAATAGGTGGTGCCGTCCTTTATGGCGCCCAGCGGCAGATTGTAAACCCAGGTACCCGAGGAAGTCCCGGTAAAAGCCGTCGAATGCCAGAGGCGGACCCCGGAACCGAAGCCAGTACCGTCCCACCACTGATCGCCTTTAAGTTCCTGTATAGCCAGGTCCACGCCGGTATCGGTGCTTATACCTGATTCGAAATGACGCTCCGCCGGCCAGGCTGGGTGCAGATTTTCAACCGAGTCGTCGGCGGTGCCGGCGATGGCGGGGACGGCCCCCAGGAAGCTGTTATGCGACGGGAAAGTTATCTTTGAAGCCGGCGTGGTCTGGTCCAGCATGAAAGTGAACGTGGAGAAGTAGGCGCCGGAGTTGTTATTGAGGGCGTTATCCTTTGCGTAATGGTAGATGTAGTACTCGTAGCCGTCGTCCTGGGAAGCCGGGGCTATATCCTTGGTCCAGTTATTTTTCCCCGTCACGTTGAAAGTATCTCCGGGCGCGGCGCTCACCCAGTTGTTGTTGATAAAACTCCAATAGGCGTTATCGGAGCGCTTCAGGCGCAGGCGCACGTCATTAATGCCGGAAGGTTCGGTCCCGGCGTCAAAAGCGGTACCGGCAATAAGCCCGGTGGCCACGCTAAGCGCGTACCTGTCGGGGGCGGTGATCCCGGTCACCGGGATCAGGCTGTCGAAAGTAAAGTAATAAGCGGCGCTTATGCCGTCGGCCTTGAGGTTAAGATCTATCTGCCCGTTCGTCGGCCAGGCTTCCCAGTTGCCCGCCTGGTCCATGGCGCGGGTCCAGACCGAGATCTTATTATTGTTGACCGGGGCCAGCGACGGCAGGGGCATGGTCCAGGCGCCGTTAACATAAGTGGCGGTGCTCCAGTTGGCGTACAGGGCGGGAGAGTCGTCCCAATCGTCCACGCTGTTGCTGTAAGGCGGCTGCTTCAGCGTGGCATTAAAGGTTCCGCGCGCCTTAACCATTACCTGCACGCCGGTAACTACGCCGGTATCGTAAGCTATGCCGTAGAGCGCGGGCACGGAACTCTGGTAGGAAATATTGACAGGGGTGGTGGTAAGGGAAACAGGCGCGATATTATCGTATTTTACCATCCGGCCCAGGCCGCCGGGGATGTCGGTATTGGCGGGGTCGGACCCGCCGGGGCCGAATTCACGGTTCTGCGCCAGGTCGTAGGCCCAGGACAGCAGCAGGTAGTTCTGGCGGCCCAGGCCCGTCATTACGCCCTGCATACCGGCCGGCACGTTGTACTGCCAGTTGACCGTGGGCTGGCCAGCGCCGTAGGGCGAAGTATCCACGGAAGCCTCGTACCAGGCCGGGTTGGCGCCGTCAAAAGCGTTCACCCCGTTCCACCAGTTGCCGCCTATAAGCCTTATGGCGACTTTAACCGTGTAGGTGCCGAGCCCCGCCTCGTAGGTGCGCGGCGTCCCGTAGCGCTCGTCGGAGGCGGTGCCGGTGATAAGCGGCAGGGTTTTTACGTACTCCGTCACCGGCGAAGTGATGGTAGAGGTAGGCACATCCAGGTCGTACTTTATATTAACGGAGGCTGCGGCGGAATAATTGCCGGCGGGGTCCTTCGAGCGGGCCTCGAACTTGTACTGGTGGTCGCTTATAAAAGCCAGGTCGGCGTCGTTATAGGTCCAGTTGGCCGCCGTGCCCTGCGCGTCCAGCCAGACGCTGCCGCCGCAGCCGGAGAAGGCGGTCCCGTCAAAACAATTGCCCGTGACGATGTCCGTTATGGCCACGGTTACCGTGCTGGGCCCGGTAAAGGCTGAAACCTGGTTATTCGTCGCGGTGCCGGTGGTGGGCGTGGAAAGGAAGATCTGGGAATAAGTGGCGCCGTTGACGGGGAAAGACAAGGAGACCAGCGGGCCGGTAATGTCATACGTTACCGTATAAGTGGCGTACACGGCGGAATAATTGCCGGCGTAATCCAGCGCGCGCGCCACCGCGGTATAGGCCGCGTCGTCTTTAAGCATGGCGGGCGGCACGGTATAATACCAGGAAGCCGGCCCGAGCTTGGTGGTGGTAATAAGCGTGCCGGCGTCTTCTGTCATCTGCCAGCCGGCGCCGTTCCAGTAGCGCGTGTCGGAGCCGGTGCCGGTGGAAATTGTTATTTTCACAAGGTTCAGCCCGGCCAGATCGGCGCTGGCGTTACCGCCAAAGCCGGGCAGGGCGCGCACGGAGCCGGCCGCCGGGGTGGTAATAGTAACCGACGGAGGCGTGTCGTCCACAATGAACTGACGCGACACATAAGGCCACTGTTCCCAGTTGCCTTCGCCGGTATCGTCGGCCAGGCGCGCGTCGTCCATAGCTTTGATCTCGGACCTGTATTCGCGGTCGCCCGCGGGCCAGGTGATATCGGGCAGGTACACCCAGCTCCAGCCGGGGCCCACATAGGAAACCGAGATGGGCTGCCAGGCAGTGTCGGAAGAAACGGCGGCAAAAGCCGCGCCGGTCCAGTAATAGGTTACTCCTGTATCAAGGTAGGACAGGCGGATGCGGCCGTCGTTAACCCCGGCGTTCTTATCGCTGTAGGAACTATCCTGGGAAGTACCAAAAAAGCGCGTAGTGGTAGCGGCTTTACCGGCGTTGGCCGCCTTATAGCGGCCGCTCGCGCCGTCACTGTCGTCGGCGGGGAAATCAAAGGCGGAGACGGGGGGCATTTTGTCTATGTTTATCACCACCGAGGAAACTCCCGCTGTGAAAGCGTCCTGTACGTTACCGGCCACGTCCACAGCCTTGGAAAGCACAAGGTATTTAAGGCCGCTGGTGCCGGCGGTAAAGCGCGTGTTAAGGTTGGCCGGGGCGTACATCCAGCTGGTGGCCGACGGGGAAAGGACGCCGTTGGCGGAAATGGAGATCCAGACGGGGCTTGCGCCCGGGGTAAGGAAATCCGTGCCGTTAAACCACAGCGGCGGGCTGCCCAGCTGCTCGGCGGCCACGTAGACATTTAGATTACTGAAATTATCCGAGGCGGTGCCGCTTATGAAGTCTATCGCGCGTATTCCGTTCACCGCGGAGGTGGAGGGGACCAGCACCCGGGCCAGCGGGGAGGAAATATCTATAGTGAACGGGAAGGCCGTGGCGGACCCGCCGTTGCCGGCCTTATCGGCAGCATAGAGCTCCGCCACGTAGCTGTAGCCCGGCTCAAAAGCCAGGCCCGCCGCAAAATAAGAGGTGGTATAACTCAAGGTGCCGGTCTTAAGGATGTCGTTCCAGGCAAGCACGCCGGGCAGGTTGGTATAGGCGTCCGCGGCGGTAAAGGTGGAAGCCTGCCAGTTCCAGTATTGCGGCAACCCCTGGCGCTTTACCCGGAAGTACCCGGAAACCACATCCCCCGGCGCTATATCGGACACGGTGCCGGTAAGCGCGGTCAGCGAGCGCATATAAGCCTTATCGGGCATGGTAACGCCGGCGGCCGGGGCCGAAGAGTCAACCACGAACTCCCGGCCCATTCCGGGGGACTCCAGCGTGCCGTTCCCTACATGCTGCGCCTGCGAGATTACCCGGTAGCGCCGGTTCACGTTCCACTTGTCAAAAGGGATAGTCCACTGCCAGTTGGGTGAAACATAAGTATCCACCCCGGTAAAACCGCCGAAGGCGTTGGTGGACACCCAGGCCCCGCCGTTCCAGACCAGGTCGTCGTTGCCCGCGCCCTCGGTCAGATCCGGGCCGTAATCCACCACGCGCACGGCCACGGTGGTCGCAAAAACTGCGGTACCTATAATTGCGGGCGAGGGCGCCGGCTTATAATGCGGCGTGCTCGCGTCCGGGGTGGTAATACCGGACACCGGGGGCGGCGGCTTAAGGGTGAACTGTATAAAAGAGGAATTCGGCGCGGCCAGGGTGGGCTTATGCACGAAGTTCGCGGCCTTGTCCACCGCCATGGCGAAAATGCGGTAGTCTATACCGGCGAGCGACGCCACCCAGGTAGGGGTAGAAGCCCCGGTAGCGGTCCAGTTATTACCGGCTATACCGGCGTCGTAGAACAGTTCGGAGGGCGAGTCAAAAGCGTGGGTAGCCAGGTTCCAGTAAAGATTGGTGTCCACCCGGAAGTAAGACAGCCGCACTTTATCAAGCACGCCCGGAGCGGTATCCGAAGCGTTGCCTGTAACGGCGGGAAGTTCCGCTTCCAGTATAACACCATGCAGCGGCCAGGTTATAGTCGAGGTCGGGTCGGTAAAGTCGGCCTTAACGTTGGTGGCCGTGGCGTAGACCAGCTGGTAGTTGCCGGCTTTATCTACCGCCCAGGAGTTTATTTCATAAGTCTCGCCGGTGGCCCACGGGTCCGGGCTGGTGTTGAGCTGCCACCAGGTAGCGCCGGGGCTGAGGGTGCCATGGGCGGCCACGCTGTTGGAACTGTCGGCAACCACCCAGCCGCCGGGGATGGCCCAGTATTTACCGACATCGCTTAAGCCCGTCAACTTTTTAACGCGGACCAGTACGTCTTTCACCGCCCCGTTGGGTTTATCGTAAGAACCGCCGTTCACCTTGCCGGTCTGGCTGATATAGCCCTGGTCGTACGGGTAGGAGATCGTGGAGGTAGGCGCGCTTATGTCGTAAACAAAGGACGCTTTGAGCGAATAACCTTCCTGGTTGGTGGCCGCGTCCCAGGCGTTGGTCTGGACAGTGAAGATCTGCCCGTCGTTGCCGGCGAACATGCCGGCGATCATGGCCGGCGCCATGGTCCAATTCAAATAAGGCGGGCTGGCCGGCAAAGGCTGCGGGAGCACCTGCCACGAGGAGGTGTCCCAGTAACGGTTGTCCGAGCCCCTCTGGATGTATACTTTTATCTGGCTTACCCCGGAGTTGCTGTAGTCAAAACTGGTGCCTTTGAGCTCCATGGGCAGCGTATTTATATGCGCCCAGTCCGCAGGCAGGGTGACGGTAGAGACGGGCGCCTCGGTATCGTAACGGAACTCGGCCGTGGAGTAAATAGTGTCGTAGTTGCCGGAAACGTCGGCGGCCCTGGCCCTTACGCGGTAAATATACCCGGTAGTCCAGGTGGAATTCTGTATGTTGTAGGTCCAGTCCGCGGAACTGGTATAAATAGTCGGCACCGCCGGCACCCAGGGCGCGTTATCCTCAACGCCGTCCACCCAGACGGGGCTCGCCGCCGGGTTATAATATTTACCCAGCCCCGGCAGGAAAGCGGTAAAGCGCACCCCGGCTATACCGACGTTGTCGTTGGCCGTGCCGGTGATATTGGGCATCGTATTATGCGCCCCGTTATTCTGGGGCAGGATGATGGCGGTAACGGGTTTTTCGTTATCGAAAGTTATAAAGCGGCCCACGCCCGCCGGGATATCGCCGTCCAGCGGCTCGGAACCCTGAGGGCCGAATTCCCGGTTAAGCGCCAGGTCATAAGACCAAGGCACCACCCGGTAAGTCACGTTCTGGTGCGCGGGGTCGGTAAGATATGTATACAGCGCGCCCGGCAGGTTGTAGGTGAACTGGTTGGGCGTTACCGTGGTGGAGGTATTAGCCTCGTACCACTTGGGATTGGCGCTGTCGAAGTCGCCGCTGCCGGAGTCCCACCAGTTGGACGGAGCCGTAATACGTTTAAAAGCCACTTTAACCGTGTAGCTTGAAAGCTTGGCCTCGTACAGACGCGCGCCGTTAGGTTCGTCGGTGGCGGTGCCGGAGATATAGGAGAAACCGGTAGTAAGGCCGGGCAGCGGGTAGGTAAGCGTGGACGTGGGCTTTTCAATATCGTAGCGGAAGAAGATAGAGGCCAAAGAAGAGTCGTTGCCGGCCAGGTCGGTGGCGCGCGCGTCCACCTGGTAATGGCGGTCCTCGCTAAAAGACAGCGCGGCCTTGCTATAATTCCAGGCCCCGGCCGTCCCCCCCGCCGGCAGCCAGACCGGGCAGCCGCTCCAGCCCCCGCCGGTAAAGCAGAGGCTGAAATCCAGATCCGTAACCTGCACCGCCACGGTGCTTACCCCGGTATTAGGGGAGATCTGCCCCGGCTGGGAAGAGGCCCCGGCCAGCGGCGTGGAAAGCAGTATCTGGGAATAGGCGTTATCGTTCTTCGGAAATGCCACGGACACCGCCGGCGGCGTAATGTCATAAGTAAAAGTATAAGTAGAATAAAGCGCGGAATAATTACCGGCGTAGTCCAGCGCGCGGGCGGACACCGTATAGACCACGTCGTCTTTAAGTATGGCCGGGGGCACGGTGTAGTACCAGGAAGCAGGCCCAAGCGTAGTAGCCTGGGGCCAGACACCCAGCGAGGGAACCCAGCCGGCGCCGTCCCAGTATTTTGTTCCCTC
>JAVHRY010000116.1:0-30208 GCA_036171915.1 Elusimicrobiales bacterium
AGCTGGATTACGCGGTCTCGCCGGAAACGGGCCTGGGCGGCATACAGCGCATAACACTGAAGAAGAAATTTTAATCCTCGTTCCGGTAAAAATTTAATATATCTGCATGGATGATGTTAAATCAAGTAAGAGTATCTTCAGGTTAAATGATAAAAAACACCGCCAGACTTTTAGTTATTCTCGTTTTAGCCGGGCTGGCCGCGGGCTGCGGGAAGAGAGAAGAGCCGGCCTACCTGCAGTCGGAGTTCATAATGAACGTTCCGGCGCAGGTCAAGGTTTACGGGGCCGACGCGGCCTCCGGGAAAAAGATCGCCGATTCCATCCTGGCGGAATGGAAGCGCGTCTCCGACGAGTTCAGCTTCAGCGAACCCTACAGCCAGACTTCCATAATAAACAAGGAAGCTTACGGGGACTGGGTAAAGGCGGGGGACGAGTTCCTGGGCCTGCTGCAGCTTTCGCTTTACTACTATCACCTTACGGACGGGGCTTTTGATATAACTTTCGCTCCGCTGTGGCCAATCTGGAAAGAGGCCGCCTCCACCAGGAAAATGCCGTCCGGCGGGGAAATTTTAAAGGCGTTGGAAAACATGGGGTCGAATTACGTACAGGTGGACCAAGCCCGCAAAAGGGTGCGCTTTACCAAGCCGGTACAGATAAATCTGGGCGGTATCCTGCGCGGTTATTGCTTTGTACGGGCCGCGCGCATCCTGCGCGAAAGCGGCACGGCTTACCCGGTAGAACTGCGCCTGGGCAGCAATATGCTGGCCTACGGAAAACGCCCCTGGGTTTACTCCGTCCCGGACCCTTTCCACGAGAATAAGAGTTACGGCACGTTCTCTTTTGACAGCGGGGTGGTTATGTCCTCGTCGGGGCGGGACCATTTCGTGCAGATAGACGGCAAGCTCTATTCGCATATCCTGGACCTCAAGACCGGCTACCCGATAGCCGATTTTTCCAACATGGTGGTTTATTTTCCGCGGCTCGAAAACGAAAACTTCCTGGCCTCTACCGTGCTGGCGGTTATGGGCCGGGAAAAGTCCTTCGCCCTGCTTTCAAAGATGAAAGGCTCCGCCGCGGTCTGGATAGACGGGCAGGGGAAAGAAAGCGTCTTTATTGATAAAAGCAGCAGCGCTAAGTGGCAAAAGGATCGGAAATTATTCTGACCTCTGCGCGGATAACTGAATAAAAAAACCCGGGCTTGCCCCGGGTTTTTTTATTGCGGCGCGGCAGCTCAACGGGGCACTTCCTCGAATTCGCCTTTTGTTTTGTTCTTGCGCACGTTGTCCCAGTTGAAATACCTGCCGTTCATGGCTATATAAACTCCCGGCGGCAGGGTCTGCGCGAAGGACAGGGCCGAGCCCAGGTTGAACATCCCGTCTGAAGAACCGAACTTGTAGGGCACCATGGCGCCGGTGAGCACCACGGTTTTGCCTTTTATTTCCGGACCCAGGAGCCGGGCTGTTTCGGGCATGGTGTCGGTGCCGTGCGTTATTACTATGTTCTTTTCACGGGAAGACAGACACTCCGAAAGTATGCTCCGGCGGTGCGCGGCGGTCATGAACAGGCTGTCTATCATCATCAGCGTCTTTACCCTTACCCTCAGGCGCGAACGTCCCAGCTTGAGCATTTCGCGCAGGTGCGTGGCGCGGAAGAAAAGCTCGCCGTTGAGCTCGTTATACTCCTTGTCGAAAGTACCGCCCGTAATTAGAAGTTTTATGGCCATGTTTTATACGTAAACAGCGGATCGGAGATCGTGAGCGGCTGGAAACTGTTCACGATCTGCAATTGACTGTTTATAACCTCATTTCCTGCCGTCCTTTAAGAAGGCCAGGTAGCCCTTGTAGGCCATGTAGATGTCCAGCTTGCCGGCCAGTTCCATGGGCGCGTGCATAGAGAACAGGCCCACGCCGCAATCTATAACCTGCATGCCGTAGCGGGCCATCAGCCAGGCGATGGTGCCGCCGCCGCCCTGGTCCACCTTGCCAAGTTCTCCGGTCTGCCAGATCACCCCCGCCCTGTCGAAAATACGCCGTATATGCGCCACGAATTCCGCGCTGGCGTCGGAAGAGCCTGATTTGCCCCTCGAGCCGGTGTATTTTGTAACGCAGACGCCGTGGTTGACGTAGGCGGTGTTCTTCTTCTCCGACACGCCCGGGAACATCGGGTCGAACAGGCCGTTAACGTCGGCCGACAGCATCCAGGAATTATTAAGGGCGCGCTTCAGCGTAAGCTCGCTGTAGGCGTCCGTTGTCAGGTTCAAGAGCTCCGCCGAGGTGTTCTCAAAGAAGTTCGAGGCCATGCCGGTGGCGCCTACGGAACCGATCTCTTCCTTGTCGCAGAGGAGCACGCAGGAAGTATATTCGGGCGCTTCCTTGAGGTCCAACAGGGCTTTAAGGCCGGCATAGGCGCAGACGCGGTCGTCATGGCCGTAGGCCAGTATCATGGAACGGTCCAGGCCCGCCTCGCGCGGGTGCCCTGCCGGCACTATCTCCAGTTCGGCGGACAGGAAGTCCTCTTCCTTTATGCCGTATTTGGCGTTGAGGAGCTTCAGCACGTTGTGTTTGAACTTTTCCTTGCTGTCCTTGTCCCTGGAGGGGATGGAGCCTGCAACCACGTCCAGGCCTTCGCCGGGGATGGCCTCGCCGATGGTCTTCTTGTACTGGTCGGCCGCCAGGTGGGGGAGCAGGTCGGTTATGCAGAAGACGGGGTCGGCCGGATCTTCGCCGATGGTGACTTTAACGATTTTGCCGTCGGGTTTTACAAAGACCCCGTGCAGCGCCAGCGGGATGGTGACCCACTGGTATTTCTTGATGCCGCCGTAATAGTGTGTGTCCAGCAGCGCCAGGTCCCCGCCCTCGTAAAGCGGGTTCTGCTTGAGGTCGATGCGGGGGGAATCGGTATGGCCGCCCACTATGTGCATGCCGGCCTCCAGCGGCTTTTTACCGACGGCGACCGCCATGAGCGTTTTGCCGGAGCAGGAGCGGTAAACCTTGTCGCCGGGGACCAGGCGCGTGCCGTTCTTCTCATGGGCGTCCATGTTCTTGAAGCCGGCGGCTTCCAGCAGGAGGACGGCTTCGTCGTGAGCTTCGCGCTCGGTCTTGGCTTTGCCTATAAAATCCATGTAAAGCTTGTTGACCTCTTCCGAACGCTTGAGGTCGGCCTGGGAAATATGCTCGTAGCCGTTCTTGTTGACGTAGGCAAGGTTGCGCGCCTTGGCGCCGGTTTTTTTAGCTGTCGTACTTTTCATTGGTCCTCCTGAATTTAAAACTGATTTATATGTTAGCATAATCTTTTTGCTATTATAATATCAACAAAATGATCTCCGCAGGCTATTCAAAAAAAGTCCTCATACTGATATTCTGCCTCAGCCTTTTTAATTATGTCGACCGCCAGGTGCTTTACGCGGTTTTCCCGCTTATAAAGACCGACCTGCGCCTGAGCGACGCCCAGCTGGGCCTGCTGGCCTCGTCGTTCATGATAGTCTACATGTGCTTCGCCCCTTTTGTGGGCTATTTCGGCGACAGGGTGCGCCGCCCGCTCATAATAGGCGTCAGCGCCGTTTTCTGGAGCATCTCCACGGTTTTTACCGGGCTTATCCGCACTTACGGCCAGCTGCTGTTCACGCGCTCCGCCGTCGGCGTGGGAGAGGCTGGCTACGGCACGGTGTCGCCCTCTTTCCTCGCCGAATGGTTCCCTGTTGAAAAACGGGCGAGGGTAATGGCGCTGTACGCGCTGGCCATTCCGCTTGGCAGCGCCATAGGCTATTTGCTGGGCGGGGCGCTGGGCCAGCGCTTCGGCTGGCGCAACGCTTTTTATATAGTGGCGGTGCCCGGAGTGCTGCTCGGTCTGGCGGCTTTTTTTCTGAAAGAAACTCCTGAAAAGAATCTGCGCACGGAGCATATTTCTTTTAAGGGCTACGCGGCGCTGCTCAAAAACCGCACTTACCTGCTTATCTGCCTGTCGCAGTCCATAGGCACTTTTACCGTGGGCGGGCTGGCGGCCTGGATGCCTTCGTATTTTGTCCGTTCTTTCGGGCTGTCTGTGGCCAGGGCGGGTTTTTTATTCGGGGCGGTAACGGTGCTTGCCGGGATCTCCGGCAGCCTGGCGGGCGGGTGGGCGGCCGATTGGCTGCGCAAGTATACCAAACGCGCTTATTTTATCGTCGGCTACCTGAGTTTCTTCCTCAGCATCCCCTTCGGAGTCTGCGCGGTGCTGGCGGACAGCCTTAATATCGCTTTGGCCACGATGTTCGCGGCGGAGTTCTTCATCTTCGCCTACTCCGGGCCCTACCACGCGGCCATAGTGGAGACGGTCCCGGTGACCATGCGCTCCATGGCTTTCGCCCTTAACATTTTCATACTTCACGCTTTAGGCGACGCCCTCTCGCCTTTCCTGCTGGGTGTGGTTTCGGACGCCGCCGGTCTGCGCGCCGCCATGTTCCTGGCTATGCTTTACCTCCTGTTCGGCGGAGTCACGTCCATACTGGCGGGAGAAACTTATAAAAAGGACTTTCACGCCGCATGAACTTGAATTTTGAAATTTTACGGGAAACTCCGCAGCTACTGGTGATCAATAAACCCTCCGGCCTCCTCACCATGGCCGGGCGCGGCGGCCTGGCTAAAGAGAAACACCTTTTAGGCCTGCTGCACCAGCGCTTCGGGAGTGTTTTTGTGACCCACCGCCTGGACCGCGACGCCAGCGGGCTTATAATTTTCGCCCGTACGCCGGAGGCTCATCGTTATTATTCCGGGCTTTTTGAAACGCGTGATATCCAGAAAAAATATCTCGTGGTGGTGGAGGGCGCCGTTAAGGAAAAACGCGGCGAGATAGACAAACCCCTTAAAGAGCGCGGCTCCGGGCGCATGTCCGTGGCTTTTGACGGCAAACGCTCGCTTACCAGGTATTCCGTGCTGGAGAAGCTGCGGGGGGCTACCCTGCTGGAGGTCTCTATCGTTACCGGGCGCCGCCACCAGATAAGGGCGCACCTCTATTCCATAGGCAACCCGGTGCTGGGCGACAGTTTTTACGGCGAGGCGGCCAGGCAGGCCAAGTTCCCGCGCCTGATGCTGCATTCGTGGCGGCTCAGGTTTACCGATATGGCCGGCAAGACCATGTCCATAGAGGCCGACCCGCCCGGTGATTTTATGAGCGTGCTCAACGTGCTGCGCTGACCCGAGCCCCGTTCAAACCCGCCGGTGTAAGTCTCCGTCTTAAGGCGCCGCCGGGCGCGCTTCTGCCGCCGCGTGAAACTTTTTATAGCGAATGACATCTAAAGTATAATAAGGAAGTAGGAGGCCTTTTATGGCTTTAATGGATCAGAAGACGGCGGACGAGGTTAAGAAGCGCCTGGAGGCGCTTGCCTCCGAAGTTAAAATAGTGTTTTTCAAGGAAGCGCTGCTGTGCCGGACCTGCGGGCCGGCTGAGGATTTCTTTAAAGAACTACCCGCCCTGTCGCCGAAGATAAAACTTGAGATTTATAACCGCGTCACGGATGTGGAAAAGGCCGCGGCTTACGGCGTTACGCTGACCCCGGCGGCGGTAGTGGAGGGCGTTAACGGCGCGCGCGTAAGGTTTTACGGCATACCGGCGGGCTATGAATTCATGTCCCTGCTGGAGGCGCTTAAGAATTCCTCCGTTGCCGCCCAGGACCTGCAGCCCGAAACAATTGCCGCGCTTGCCGGTCTTAAATCCCCGGTCAATATTAAAGTCTTCGTCACTCCTACCTGCCCGTACTGTCCTTCCGCCGTGGTGCTGGCGCACAAGTTCGCGCTGGTCTCGCCTCAGGTAACGGCGGAGATGGTGGAGGCTGCCGAATTTCCCGAACTGTCGGCCAAATTCGAAGTGCAGGGTGTCCCGGCCATAGTCGTGAACGGTAAAGGCGGCCTGGTGGGCGCCCAGCCGGAAAATATCCTGTTAAAAGCGGTGCTGGAAGCGGCCTTGAACGTAAACGGTAAATAGCAAACCGGATGCTGTTCTCTGCTGTCTCTGTTGGGGATTTCCGTGGTACGGGGGGGAATATATGACAAAGAATGTAGGCGGGGTAGACCGGGTAATAAGGATAATAGCCGGCCTGGCCCTTGGCTTTGCGGCCTTTAAAACCGGGGGCCCGGCGGCCGTTATACTTGGGTTCGCCTCTCTGGCAGCGCTGGTTACGGGGCTTGTGGGCTGGTGCGGGCTCTATATGTTTATCGGGGTAAATACCTGCAAGATAGACAAGCCCTGACGCCGCAGCGGCTTATTTAGCCGCCAACTCTATTTCGGCTGTTTTTTCAACCCCGTCAGAAAGGTACGTGACGCTTACTTTCTGCCCGGGGCTGAATCTTTTCAGCCCGTCGGAGTAAGCCCGCAGGCCGTCCGTGGCCTGCCCGGCCAGTTTTATTATCACGTCGCCCGCTTTCAGCCCGGCCGCGGCCAGCGGCGAGGCCGGGGTGATCTCCACCGCCCGCACGCCGGTCCCCTGGAAGGAGAAATCAGGGACCAGCCCCGTGGAGACCTTTCTCGCCCCCTCGGGGGCCGGGCCGGCCGCTGCTCTATCCTCCGGCCGCGTTATAAAATCCGAATCTCCGGCCAGGTAATCAATTAGTTCCCCGGCGAATTCCGCCTGTTTTACGATCCCCGCGGCGTCTATTTTATCGGCTGTATCGGACGGCTTGTGGTAGTCTGTTTTAGGCCCGCTGAAGAACTGTACCGCCGGCAAGCCCGCCTCGATAAAACTTACCTGGTCGCTTGAGTCCAGGTCTTCTTTTACCAGGTCGTACTCCGTGCCGGTAACAAAACCTGCCCCGCGGAAAATATGCGCCCACTTGTCCGAAGAGGCCCCTCCCAGTATGAGTACTCTGCCGTCTTCCAGGCGGCCGACCGTATCGAAATTAAGGGCCGCGTTGATCTTTTCCTTCTCCCGGGCCGGCAGTGAGGCCAGGAAAGCCCTGGAGCCTTCCTTGCCTGTTTCTTCCCCGTCAAACGCCGCGAAAATTATGGTGCGGGCGGCGGGATGGGCCGCGTAATGGCGGGCCAGTTCCAGCAGCAGCGCTACGCCCGAGGCGTTGTCGTCGGCCCCGGGGAACACCGCGCCGTCCTTTGCCGGCAGGTGGTCGTAATGGGCGCACAGGACCACGGCCTCTTCTTTCCGGGATGACCCCTCCACCGCGCCTATGATGTTGGCGCGCCCAGGCTTGTCCGTTCGCGTCATGAAGGAAGCGCCGCTGTATGGCTTAAGACCTGAGTCTTTAAACCCGGCTGCTATGTAGGCGGCGGCCTTTTTAAGGCCGGGCGAACCCTGGCCGCGCCCGCCAGGGAGCTGCGCGAGCGCGGCCACCCCGGTTTTTATCCTGTCCGCGGAAAATGCCGACGGCAGCTGAGCGAGCGGCCTGCGCCGCGGGTAGCCGCCGGCGGCCGCCGGGGCGGCGCCCGGGAGCGCCAGGGCCAGCGGTGAGCCCTGCGCGGGCCATACGCCGGAAGCCGTGGAGTTCATATCGGCGTCAAAAACCAGCCAGGAATACTTGCCGTAATGCGGCAGTTTAGAGGCCAGACCCGCCAGCTTGTCCGTGGCGCCGGAAATTACCAGGGCGCCTGAGAAAGCGGGGTTGGCGGGGTTGAAAACGGTGAACACGAAAGTGTAGTTATCCGGGAAGCGGCGGTTGCCTATGGTAACCGCGCCGCTCGTGAACCTGGCGCCGTAGGCTTCAAGCGCGCTCTTGAGATCCGGGGCAAAGCGGTTCGTCCCGCCCAGGACCCAGTACGAAGCGTCCGCGGGCACAGCGGCCGCCGCGGTGTCCGCGTAGACGAGCGGCAGGTTGCCTCTGTCCTTGGCCCAGGAGGAAGCCAGGCCCTGCCAGGGGGCGCCCGCGTCTCCGGACGGCAGTATGATGGCCGGCTTCTCCGCGCCCAGTACGCGCGACAGCGTGGGGGGCGTTTCCAGCGGGTTCAGCTTGCGGAAAATATCGAACTCGGGGTCTATTTCAATGCGCACCGGGCGCAGAGGCGAGCTGTAGTGAAAAGTTTCCTCTTTGGAGTCAAAGCGCAGCGTCTTCATGCGGGGCTCTTTCGAGTTCTCAAGATAAATAGCGGCGGGCACTTCCAGCGCGTACGGCGCGCCCTCCTGCGTCTGGGCCAGCGTGAACTCCAGTTCGTAGCCGTCGATAGCGTCCGAAACGCGGGCGTTCTTTACCGTAAGCGCAGGCGCGCCGGCGCGGGTGGTCCACTGGTCAAAAAAAGTTTTCAGGCGCCCGCCGCCGGTGGTTTTTTCGAATGAGCGGCGCAGGTCTTCGAAAGAGACGGTTTTGAATTTATTCTCCGCATAGAAATCCCTGAGGCCTTTTTTAAAATTTTCGTCGCCGAGGGAATTGCGCAGCATATGGTAGAACATCAGCGCCTTGCCGTAGCCTACCGCCTCCGAAGCGGAGGAATGGCGGGAGCGGAATTCCGTAAGCGGAAAATCTTTGCCGCCGGAAACATAGTCCGAGTATTTTTGCAGCGTGGTCATGCGGTAGTCCCGGCCTTTGCCGCGGTTTTCCGCTATCAGGTAATCGGCCAGGTAGACCGTCAGGCCTTCGCACCAGTTACCCTTTTCATAGTCTACGAATACCCCGTTGCCCCACCAGTTGTGCAGTATTTCGTGCGGGTAGGAAGAATTCAGTATGAAAGGCAGGCGTATTACCTTGGGGCCCAGCAGGGTAAAAGAGGGTACGCCGTAGCCGGTTTCCCAGAAGTTCTCAACCAGGGCGAACTTGCCGTAAGGGTACGGGCCTATCAGGGCGGAATAGAACCCTATATACTTCGCGTCCGCCTCCAGGTATTTAGCGGCCAGCTCCGGGTCCGGGGAGCGCAAAAAAGCGTAGTAGTCAAGCCGCCCATCCTTAGCCGCGTATTCGGAGTATTTGCCGCAGGCCAGGTTTATTTCGTCCTGCGGCGCGCTTGTTTTCCACACCGCCGTGTTCTTGTCTTTCCCGGCGGCGCTGAAAGTCCGTTCTCCTCCCGCCGCGGCCAGGTAAGGCGCCGGTAGTACCGTTTCCAGCCTGAAACTGACCAGCCCACCGCCAAAGCCGGGGTACCAGCCGGAAGCCCCCGACAGGTAACACCCGTCCGGAGAAATTATGCCCGGGGTTTCGGAGAAACTGCGCGAGTACTCTTCAACCTGGTCTCCCAGCGGATGGCTTATCGTCCCGGAGTATTTAACGCTGAACTGCTTGGCCGGTTTTTTAAGGGTGATCCGGTATGTGTCTAAGATCCGGGCTGCGGAGGAGAAGTTTATGCCGTAGACGGGGGGCGCCTGCCGGGGCAGCAGCTCTATCGAGCCTTCTTCGGAGGAGGGATTTAAATCTTGGTGCAGCGTGAATGTGAATTCCCGGGCAGGCGCCGGAAAAGACAGCGCGTCCGTTACGGCTAGTGAACTTTCGGCCGGGTTGATCTCAACTTTCAGGCTGTGGTTTACCGGCCCAGTTACCGCCGCTCCGGCCCGAGCGCAGAGCAAAAAGATCAAGGCGAAAAAAATGTTTTTCATATTAGAGATATACTATAATTTTCGCTATATGGCAATGGAACAAAAACGCGCTCCCGGCGCTGGGGAAAACACGGCGCCTCCGGCGCGGCTGCTTCTTGAAACTTCGGCCGGAATAATAGGCCTTGCCCTGCTGCTTTTTATACCGGCCGGCACGTTGCGCTGGCTGGCCGGCTGGGCCTACCTGGCTCTTTACGCGGTCTGGGCTTATGCCGGGGTGCTGCTGCTGGGGCGGCATTCCCCGGAACTTCTGGTAAAGCGTTTTCTGGCCGTAGAGCCGCCTTGCAACAACTGGGATAAATTTTTTTTCATCCTCTTCGCGCCGTTGATAATGACCCTCATAATCATCTGTTCTTCCCAAACGGAAGTCGACAGGGACTTTCTGTCTTATTCCGGCGCCGTTTCCGGGTTTATAGGGCTAGCCTGCTCCTATGCTCTGTTTACGGTTTCCCTTCTGAACAATAACTTCGCCGCGCCTTACGTAGGGCTGCAGGCGGGGCAGCGCCCCTGCGACCGCGGGCCTTATGCCGTGATCCGGCACCCGATGTACCTGGCTCTTATCTGTTTCTTCGGCTGCACCCCGGCCGCCCTCGGTTCTTTCGCCGGGTTCGCCCCGGGGGCGCTGTTGGCGCTCCTGGTAGCGGCCCGGACGGCCGCCGAGGACCGCTTTCTTCTGAAAAATCTCCCCGGCTACTCCGGCTATGCCGCCCGGGTGCGCTACAGGCTGGTGCCGGGAGTCTGGTAAATTGTAGGAGGCCTTATGGAACATAAACAGCCGGCGGCGCTTTTGCTGGTTATAGACGCGGTAGGGATCTCAACCCTGGAGTATCTTCTGGGAAAATACCCAGGCAAAGTAAAACTGCCCAACCTCTCCCGCCTGGGCCTGGGGGGGCTGCTGCTTCCTGAATTCGCCGGCAGGTTAGGCCCGGCCTCAGGCAAGGTCTACGCGGCGCGCGTCAGCCAGGTTTCAGCCACGGCGGACAGCCTGGTAGGCCACCGCGAAATGATGGGGGTTATAGACCACCGCACCTACGACCTCTTCGACGACGGGTTTAAGCCGGAATATATTTCCGAACTTGAGCGCCGCATCGGGCGCGGGACCTGCTTTAATAAAATGGCCGGCGGGATGGAGGCTATAGAGCTTAACGCCGCCGAGCACGAGCGCACGGGCAAGCCTATCGTCTATGCCAGCAAGTGCGACCCGCTTATACAGCTTGCCATGAACGAGGCCGTTATCCCGGTGCCCGAGCAGCATAAAATAGCCGATATCGCTTTCACGCTGGGGATGGAGATGAAAATTCCCATAACCCGCGCGATAGCCCGCTCGTATATAAAGAACGCGCAGGGGGAAATAATACGCACCTCTAACCGCCACGACGCGGTGCTGCCCATAGGCCAGAACACCCTGGTGGATATCCTGCACGCCGGCGCGGTCTGGACCGTGGCCGTGGGCAAGACCAGCGACCTGGTCAACACCGCCTACCACGCCAAGGTGAAGCTGAACCATGAAATCTTTATCGACCCGTCGCTCGGTCTGCGCTTCGTGCATCCAAAAAAGAAGGACACCAACCCTTTTACCATACAAGGCACTATAAACGCCCTGCGGGCGGCGCACTCGGTTTACCGCCCGAAAGGGACTTTTATCTTCACGAACCTCGTAGACACCGACAGCGTTTACGGCCATACGCGCGACGTGGAGGGGGGGCTTAGATCGCTGGAGGAAATAGACAGGACGCTGCCGCTGATAGAAAAAAATCTTGTTAAAGGCGACCTGCTCGCGATAACCGCGGACCACGGCATGCTGCACCGGGAGGACTACGGCTACCACAACAACGAGCCGCTGCCCTTTCTGGCTTACCGCAAAGGTTTTGACAGGAAGCTGGGCGGGCTTAAGACCGGGCTGCTGCCGGGGCTGGCCGATATCGGCAGCGTGTTCGCCCAGTTCTTCGGGGTGCAGAAGGAATACCGGAAGATAGTTAAATTTTAAGTTAACAGGGCGGCCGGCCTTGGCGGGCGGAACGCAAAAACAGCGTCGCGCAGTCACGGGTAAACCGCATAGCGGCTTTTCGCGATCCCGGCTGGGCAATTTTTCTCTGTAAAAATTGCCTGCGCCTTCGCGACGCTCAACTTACAACCTCCGTCGGGCCTGTAAGCGAAGGGCAACGAACCCGCAGGCCGAAAGCGGCCAAAAGAAACCGAAAAGGGCTTTTTCAGCAGACTGCTAATTGCTCAGGCTCCTGGCCGTCTGCATCTTTCTGATGCTGTAAAATGAACAAGGCCGGGAATATCCCCGGCCTTGTCCCGTCTTAGGTTTTGCCTTATTTATAGTCCGGGTCGACGTAGGCCCGGTAAGCCTGCGGGGTGAGCGCGGACCAGGTATATTTATTGGCCGGGTTCCAGAGTATCCAGCTTTCCAGCAGGTTAAGCCGTTCGGCGCTGAGCTGCGCGCGCAGTTCGTGCGGGCCGTAATGGTAACCCAGTGAGAAATCCTGTAAATACGGGCGGATCTTCACATAGTCGGGGCCGAGCTTGCCCATGGCGTCCCTGAGCCCCCGGTTTATTACTTTATACGGCTGTGAATTGGGGTTTTTAAGGTTGTATTCGCCTGCGGCGTAATGGGAGGGGTACATCATCGGGTAAACATAGTCGGTCCCCGAAGCCAGGGTTTTAATGTCCTGCCCTATCCCCATGTCGTCTTTTACCGTAGTGGTAAGGCCGAACACGTCGGCGGAGATCTTTACTTTGTAAGGGACCAGGCGCTTGCGGGCGTAGTCCAGGAAGTCTTTAAGGTTGGCGATGGCGGTCTGGCGGTTGTGCGGCCTGGAGTAGCGGCACAGAGAGGTGTTGCCCTCGGACGGGTAGCGCAGGTAGTCAAATTGTATCTCGTCAAAGCCAAGCTTGGCGCAGCGCTCCGCGATATCCAGGATGTAATCCTGGACCTCGCGGTTGTACGGGTCCACCCAGGTGGCGCCGTTGCGGCTGCGCCAGAGTTCGCCGCCGGGGGTTTTGACGGCCAGGTCCTTGCGGGCCCTGGGCAGCACCTTGTCCTTGAAGGAAACGATGCGGGCTATAGTGTAGAGGCCCGCCCCTTTAAAATCCTTGATCATCGCTTCCGGGTCGGGTATGGCGTTTTCATGGGCGCCCCATTTTTCGGCCTTTTCAACGCCGGGGATATAAACCTTGCCATCTGTTTCTTTTACGGCGATCACTACGGTGTTGATAACCGTGCCGGAGATCTTTTTTATTATTTCTTTGCGGCTTTTGACGGAGCCGGCCCCCCAGCAGGTTAAATGTATGCCTCGCACGTGGTGGTCCGCTGCGATGAGGGCTTTGAGCGCGTCGGTGGAGATAGTCACCGCGGGGGCAGCAGTGCTGGTCAGCACGTCCGCCGAAACAGGGACCGTCTGCGCAAGAAGCAATAATAAGGCTGTATAAAGCATAGGTATATATTTTACAATTTAAACGGAGCATGGGATTTATTTATGAAATTTGTCAAACTGATTATCCTTGGAGTTTTATTTATGCCCGTCCGTCTTTACGCTTCCGACACGCTGGTAATACACTATAGCCGCCTGGATAAAAACTATTCCGGCTGGAACCTCTGGGTTTGGAATGAGGAGGCGCATAAACCTGGCTTTGACCTGAAACAGTCCGGGGTTGACGCTTTCGGCGCGGTTTACGAACTTGACCTTAAAGCTAACGGGCTTGCCGGGAAAAAAACGGGGCTCCTTCCGCGCAAGGGGGCCTGGGAGGATAAAGACGCCCCCGACAAGATGCTGGCTGGCGCCGGCGCAGGGGCGGTTTATCTCCTTGAAGGCGACGGGGCCGTTTATCAGAACCCCCCGGAGGTCTCCACCAGCATCTCCGGCGTCTACCTGGACGGAGAAGGCGCGGTGCGCGTGGTGTTCAGCCGGCCGCTGGACCAGGCTTTTGTCAACCGGCAGTCGTTTTACCTTACCCGCGGGGAGAACGCTTTCCAGCCGGTGCGCTCTGAAGCCGCCGGCGGCGCGTACCCGCGCACCGTGCTCCTCACGTTCGACAGCCTCGGCAACGTAGATTACCAGGCCCTTAACGAGGGCAAGTACCTGCTCCAGTCGCGCGACTTCAGGCCGGTTCCGGCGGCCCTGGGGGACGCCGTCTACGGGCGTGATTTCCGCACCTACGCGGCTATGGGTGCCGTAACTGAGAACGGGGCCACCGTGGTAAGGATCTTCGCGCCTTATGCCGTTAAAGCCGAAGTGCTGGTTTACGATGCCCCGGGCGCAAAGCCCTCGGCGGCGCAGCTGGTGAAGCGCGGCCGGGGCATCTGGGAAAAGAATTTCGGGCGGGACCTCTCCGGGAAATATTACCGGCTGCGCACGGTGCAGGGCGGCAGGACTTACGAGGGGCTGGACCCCTACGCCACCTGTGTTACCGGGGACGCGGGGCTCGCCCTCATCTATAAAGACACCTCGCCCGTATCGGCGGGGCCGGCCTTTAACCTGTCGGAAACCGTGCTTTACGAAGTCCACCTGCGCGATCTTACCATGGACCCGTTCTCCGGGGTTAAGAACAAGGGCATGTACCTAGGCGCCGGCGAGAGCGGCGCGCGCCACACACGGTTCGCTGATATCACCACGGGGCTGGACCATATAGCCGAACTGGGCGTGAACGCGGTGCATATCCTGCCTTTCTATGATTTCGAGAACGGCGACAGCACCACCGCCTATAACTGGGGCTATATGCCGGTGAATTTCAATTCCCCGGAGGGGGCTTACGCCTCGCGAACTTCGGATATCTCGCGTGTGCGCGAGGCCAAGGGCATGGTGGACGCCTTCCACCGCAAGGGGCTCAAGGTGATCATGGACGTGGTGTATAACCATACCGCGGAGACCCGCAACAAGGTCTATAACTTCAACGCGCTGGCCATGGACTACTATTACCGCGTAAACCCCGACGGCACCTATTCCAACGGCTCCGGCTGCGGCAACGAGTTCAGGACCGAAGCCCCGATGGCCCGCAAGTTCCTTATAGACAGCCTGCTCTACTGGGTGCGGGAATACAAGGTGGACGGTTTCAGGTTCGACCTGATGGGCCTTATAGACGTGGACGCCGTGGCCGAGCTGCTGCGCGCGCTCAGAGCCGAGAAGCCCGACATCCTGGTATACGGCGAACCCTGGACCGCCGGCACAACCCCGGCGCGCGGGGTAAAGAAGGGCAGCCAGCGCTCCAAGGGCTTTTCCGTCTTCAACGATAATTTCCGCGACGCCATTAAGGGCAGCGTCTTCTCGCTCGCGGACCTCGGTTATGTCGAGGCGGCCAGGAACAGGGACGCGGTAATGCTCGGCATACGCGGCTCGGTGGACGACTTTACCGACGGCCCGTTTGAAACCATAAACTACGTTTCCTGCCACGACAACCACACACTGTGGGACCGCCTGGACCTGTCCGTCAAGGATGAGACGCGGGAGAACAAGGTGAGGATGGACAAACTGGCCAACGCCCTTGTGCTTACTTCGCAGGGAATCCCTTTCATACAGGCCGGGGAAGAATTCCTGCGCACCAAGAAGGGCGAGGAAAATTCCTACAACCTGACGGACGAAATAAACCGTCTTGACTGGACGCGCAAGAAAGAGAACCTGGACGTGTTCTATTATTACCGGGACCTTATAGCGCTCCGGAAGGCCCACCCGGCCTTCCGCATGAAAACCGCCGCCGCCGTGCGCGGCAACCTGAAGTTTTACGACGAACTGGGTTTGAAGGTGGAGCCGCCGGCCATAGCCTACCTGCTTTACGGAGACAAGGCCGGTGACGCCTGGGCGCGCATACTTGTGCTGATAAACCCGGATAAAACCCCGCGTAAATTCGCCCTGCCCGCGGGCAACTGGCTCAGAGCCTTTGACTCCGGCGGGTTGGTTAAAGAGCCGGGGCTGCCGGTATCGGGAAGTTATGAGGCGGGGCCGCTGTCGCTTGAGATCCTCCGGCTTTGACAGGTCTTAGGGCCTATGCCGATATAGGACTTTCGCTTCTTACGCGGCGCCCTGTTTTAAGGTACGCTATTCATAGTAAAATCATTCCGGAGGTTTCTTAAGACTGATGAAAAAAATAATGATCGCGCTTGCTGTGTCGTCCTTCTCCTCTGCGGCCTTCGCCGCGGACTTTTCCGCGCTTGCCGGCCTGAAAGCCGCCGATATCGGCGTAAAAACTGAAGCCGCCTCCGTGCCGGTTGCTCCCTCGCCGGTAACACCCGCGGCACCGGTTCCGCAGGACTTGCTTAACAAGTTCCAGCAGGTGTCCAATCAACTTGGCGCAATCCGCAACGACCTTACCTGGGTGCGAAACGACATGGACGACCTTGGGAGACGCGCCAGCCAGATGATACAGATGAATTCTTCCGACGCCTTCTTCCAGATGGACCTCAGGCGGATGAGCTCGGATATGTCGCGCCGCTTTAACGACCTGCAGCGCGTTTCCATGGATGTGCACGGCCTGCTTAACCTCGCGCAGAAATCAGCCGACCTCAATAAGACGGCGCGCGATATGGACTGGGCCGCCCGGGATATCTTAAACGATACCTGGCCCACGCTTGAGGATTCAGCGCAGCGCCTGGAGTGGGCCGTGCGCTCCGGCAAGCCTGAAATAGTCGGTTATGACGCGCAGTGGACTGCCATGGATATTTCCCGCTACTGCCGCCAGTTGAGCGACCAGGCCCGCAATACTTCTTACGACACGCAGAGCCTGGTTTCCAAGACCCAGCCCTGAACCGCGTACCTGTAAAAAAAATGGCCGCCTTCGGGCGGTCATTTTTTTGCGCCCTCCGGCCGGACTTTTGGTAGAATAAAAGTGAACTTTTAAGCCGTCCGCCGCTACTAATAACTATGGATAAAGCCAGCGATGAAACTCTGATAAAGGCGGTGGGGGCCGGGGATACCGCCGCCCTTGGGGAGCTGGTCCGGCGCTACCAGGACCGGGTGCTGAGTTTCATGGCGTGGAATTTTTCTCTGCCGAGGGAAGAGGCGCTGGACATGACCCAGGAAGCGTTCCTGGCTGTCTGGAAGGGCGCCGCCGCTTACAGGGGGGAAGCTCTTTTTAAGACCTGGCTGTTTTCCGTGGCCAGGAACGTGGGGCTCAGCTATTTCCGGAATTTTATTGCGAAGAAAGCCGAAAGCGCCGGGCTGATCTTCGGCGACGAGGAGTTCGAGAATATCCCGGATTCCGCGCCGGGCGCGCTGGAGGCGCTGGAGGCGGGGGAGCGCGGGGCGCTGGTACGAGCGGCGGTAGGCAGGCTCCCGGACAAACTTAAAACGGTGCTGTTGCTAAGGGAGTGGGAAGACCTCTCGTACGAGGAGATAGCGGCGCTGCTGCAGGTCCCGGTCGGGACGGTGCGCTCCCGGATCCACAACGCCCACGCCAGGCTTTTAAGGGAGTTCACGGAGACGATATGAACTGCGATAACGATACGAAGAGAGACGTCCTGCTGCTGGCGGCCGGCGCGCTGCCCGCCGGCCGAGCGCTTGAACTTGAACGCCATATAGCGGCCTGCCCCGCCTGCGCCGCTCTGAGGCTGGCCGTGTTGGGACAGCAGAAGGCGCTTGAAGCGGCCGGCGCGCCGCTGTTGGCCGCCGGGCCCGGGTTTGCGGCTTCCGTGGCGGCCGCGGCCGCCGGAGAGCCGGGAGGCGGCCGGCTTACCGCCTCCGGACTGGTACTTGCCGGAGTGTTCGCGCTGCTTATGATCTTCGGCCTGCCGCGGGAAAGCCGGTTCGCGGCGCCGTCCGGCGCTTCCATTACGCCCGGCTTCATCAACCCTTTTGGAGCGAGCGTCCCGGGCAGGGTCTCGGAAACGGATTTTCTTAACCGGCTCAGCGTCAGGGAGGCTAAAGAGCCAGGCAACGGGCCGGCGCCGGTAAACCTTAAGGAGGGATCATGAAAACCAATGTGATGATAGGCTTGGTAATCGCGCTGTTGGCGGCGGCCGGGCTGTTCGGCCGCCTGCGCTCCGCGCAATATGGTGCGCCTGCCCTGGCGGCGGGCTACAGGGGCCTTATACTACAAATGCCCGGCAGCGAACTGGGCTGGGTGAAGAAAGGGGATTCCCTGGACGTTATCAGCGTGTTTGACGCCGTTATGGCGGGCGGTACCAAGGAAAAAGTCGCTGCAACGCTGCTGCAGAACGTTAAAGTGGCCGGAGTGAATGCCCGCGGCGGGACCATAGTGCTGCTGGTAAATCCTAACGAGGCTCAGTACGCCGCTCTCGCAAAAGTGCAGGGCGAAGTGCGCCTCTCGCTCAGGGCGCCTGGGGACAGCGCCATGGCCGCCATGGAAATAGCCAGCTACCGGAAGCTGATAAAATAGGAGTTCGAGATGGATGAATATAAAAAAGCGTTCAGCCTGAAGACGCTTGAAAATACCGCCGCGGCCTTGCGCGGGAATAAATTCAAGGCCGCGGTCTATCACAGCGGCGCCGAGGCCGCGGAAGCGGTGCTGGGCCTGGCGGGCCGCGGCAGCAAGGTCGGCCTGGGCGGGTCAATGACGGTACACTCGCTGGGCCTCGCCGAAGCCCTGGCCGCCGCCGGGAACGAGGTAATAACCCACAAGCCCGGCATGGACAAGGAGGCGCTGCGCCGGGTCTGGCTGGCGGCGCAGGCTTCGGACATATACCTTGCTTCACCGCAGGCCGTCACTCTCGACGGCAAGCTTATCTTCGTGGATGGCAACGGCAACAGGGGGGCGGCCATAACCTGGGGCCCGCGCAGAATAATACTGCTGGCCGGGATCAATAAACTGGCCCGTAACCAGGAGGAGGGGCTTTGGCGCGCCCGCAACGTGGCGGCGGTGGCCAACAATCTCCGGCTTAAGAAGGCGAATCCCTGCGTGAAGACAGGCAAGTGCGAGGACTGCTCTTCTCCTCAGCGCATTTGCAACGCGGCAACTATCCTCTGGAAAAAGCCCGCCGCCGGGGAGATATTGGTAATGCTGGTGGACGAGGACCTTGGCTACTAGGAGCCTGTCCTACATAAGGTTTTCATGAAGAAATTGCCGATTTCGGAGCCGAGCCGAAGCGACGCGGGACGAGCCCCCTCGACGGAGGTTGTAAGTCGAGCGTCGCGAAGGCGCAGGGCAAAAGCGGCAATTGCAGGCGAAATTGAGTATGTCGGACAGGTTCCTGGCGTTCCGAACTCATGGCGCGCGGGGACCTGCTTTTTGCCCCGTTTTTCTATTGACTTCTAACAGCTGGTTTACTAGGATTGTCGTTAGCAGTCTGCTGAAAAAGCCCCCTCGGTAATATTTTGAGGCGATTTCGAGCCGAGGCAAGGCGCGAGAAGCGGGCAGGCCCGTCGGGCCTGTAAGCGGCGGGCAAAGAAGCCGCAGGTGAGGACCGGCTTTAGAGCGGCCTCAGGTTTGAGGCCGCGTGCGGTCCGCAAGGGCGCAGGCGATTTATTCAACGCTGAATCCCCGGGCCGGGGCCGCGGAAAGCCGCTATGCGGCTTATCCGCGGCAAAAGCGGCCAAAAGCAACCGAGGGGGCTTTTTCAGCAGCCTGTTAGTCTGACTGTACAAGGGAGGAGTAATGAAAATTAAGCTATTCGGCGCGGCGCTCTGCTTCGCCATGGTTTCAGGCGGGTACGCCGCCGTTACCTTCGACCAGAAAGGCAGCGTTCCCGAGATCGTAGCGCAGTTGAAGACTGTAAGCCCGGACGCACGGGGCGTCCCGCTTCCCGGCAATCCTAAAGCGGCCAAGAAGTGGACGGTGATGGTCTTCGTCAACGCCAAGAATAACCTGGAGCAATACGGCCTTGGCGACGTTAATGAAATGGAAATGGTCGGCTCCGACGACAATATCAATATCGTGGCCGAACTCGGCCGCATAAACGGCTACTCCACCGCGGACGGGGACTGGAAAGGTTCGCGCCGATACCTCATACAGAAGGACAACGATAATACCGCCATAACTTCTCCCGTAGTTATGGAAATCCCCAAGTCCGACATGGGCAGCTGGCAGCATCTTGTAGAGTTCGCCCAGTGGGGGATGCAGAACTATCCCGCCCAGCATTACGTGCTGGTGGTCTGGAACCACGGCGCCGGCTGGAACAAGCTCTCCTTTGAGCAGAAGGGCATTTCCTACGACGACGAGACCGGCAACCACATCACTACCCCGCAGCTGCGCCAGGCCATGGAAGCCGTCGGCAAGATAGATATCTTCGCGATGGACGCCTGCCTGATGCAGATGATAGAAGTGGGCTACGAGATCCGCAAGCAGGCGGATTTTATAGTCGGGTCTGAGGAAACCGAACCCGGGGACGGCTACACCTACAATACCTGGCTTGCGCCTCTAGCCGCCACTCCCGACATGGGCGGGGAGGAGCTCTCCAAGGCTATGGTGAACTCCTATACGGACCATTACCAGGCCATCAACCAGGGCGCCACGCAGTCCGCCCTCAGGACGGCCGCCATGGAAAAGTACGCGGCGCTCTCCAACGAGTGGGTCACGGCCGTCATGGCCGCGGGCGACCTGGCTAACGTGAAGAACGCCCGCACCAAGGCGCAGGCTTTCTACTACTCCTCCAACAAGGACGCTTACCACTTTGTCAAGCTGGTCAGCGAGGCCTCGGCCAACGCCGAAGTGGCCGCGAAGGGCAAGGCGCTGCTGGAGTTCATGAAGAACGACCTGATCGTCCTTAACCGGGCCACCGGCGCGAAGTACGCCAACGCGTTCGGGCTCGCGGTTTACGTTCCGACCTCCTATACGACGGCCTACGATTCCCTGCAGTGGGCCGCCGATTCCAACTGGGACGACTTCACCAAATGGATTAAATAAGATAAGCGCCGGGATACGGAAGGGGGGGGGGGGGGGTTCATGCCCCGCCCTTTCCGTTTACAGCAGGCCCGGTTGTAACAATTTTGACATTGAAATAAACCGCCATTAGTGTATACTATTATATTGCGGGTTGCCCGCAGCGGGGCGCCCGTGCGTATTCTGTTATGAGGAAAACTGCCGGAATCATAATTCTAGGCGCTGTCTTTATGGCCGCGCCGCCTCCGCTTTTACTGCGGGCCGGAGGGGCCGGCACTACCGCGGCTGATTTTCTTAAGATCCCGGTCGCCGCCCTGCCTTCCGGCATGGGCGAAGCCTATACGGCCATGGTGGGCCCGGATTCCATGTTGTATAACCCGGCGGGCCTGGGCTTACTCAGCTATTCTTCTTTTTCCGGCTCCCATAACCAGTATTTGGACGGGATCACGCAGGAATACATCGCGGCGACCTGGCGTTCCCCTTACGGCACCGTCGGCGCCGCCTTCTCCTCTCTTTCCAGCGGCAAGATCGACGCCTACGATTCGAACGATATGCATATCGGAGTTACCTCCACCGGGCACCGCATGATGATGCTGTCTTACGCCCAGTCCTGGCCGCATTTCGGCAAGGATACCGGGATGCTTGATCCCATGCTTATAAACCCCAGCTGGACCAGGGTGGCGCCGGTAAAAGATTACCGCCCCAGGGAATACCGCGTTTCTTTCGGGGCCAGCGTAAAGAAAATAAGCGAAAAGCTGGACCGTGCGCAGGCGTCCACTTACGCTTTCGACGCGGGGGCGCTGCTTATCCTGCCGCATCATTTCCACGCCGGGGTTTCCGCGCTGAACCTGGGCGGGAAGGAAAAGTTCGTGGAGGAAAGTTACAAGCTGCCGTCCGCCCTGCGGTTCGGCCTGGCTAAAGATTTCCACACGGTCAACGATGTGATAATTTTTACCCTGGCTTCGGACGCGGTAAAGTATTCCGATCAGAATTCCCTGGTGGCTACGGGCCTGCAGGCCGATATCATGCGCATGTTCCAGCTGCGCGTCGCTTACCGGACGCGCCAGGATTCCGGCTCCCGTATTTGCGGCGGGTTCGGCATGAACTTCGACCGCATGGCGGACAAGAATAGTTTTCTGCGCGGCGCCAGGCTTGATTACTCTTATCTGGACTACGGCGGCCTCGGGGCTACGCACAGGCTCGGGGTGCAGTTTATCTGGTAAAAAACACTGTTATTGCTTTTTTGTATAATTGTAGCGATGGACTTAAACGCCTACATGGCCCGGAGCGCTGCCGGAGTAAATGCCGCCCTTCCAGAATTCATAGACAAATTAAAAAGCGCCCAGCCCCGCCTGGCGGAAGCGATGAAATATTCCCTATGCGCCGGCGGCAAGCGCCTGCGCCCCGTTTTAATGGGCGCGGCTTACGAGGTTTTCGGGGGCAGGTCAGCGGCTATACTGCCCGCCGCCTGCGCGCTTGAAATGCTGCATACGTACTCGCTTATCCACGACGATCTCCCGGTAATGGACAACGACGACCTGCGCCGCGGCCGCCCCACCAGCCATAAGGTTTACGGTGAAGCCCTGGCGCTATTGGCGGGGGACGCCCTGCTTACGGACGCTTTTACCGTGCTGCTTGCTTCCAAATACCCCGGGGGAGTTAAGCCTGAATACGTCCTGGCCGCGGCCGGTATTATGGCGCGGCGGGCAGGAGCCTGCGGCATGGTCTCGGGACAGGCAGCCGACCTTAAGGCTGAAGGCTTCCTTGACGGGGCGGCCCTCAGCCCGGCGCGCAGACGCCTGGGACTGCGGCTGCTTTCCTACATTCACCGGCACAAGACCGCGGACCTGATCTGCGCCGCCGCGGAAATGGGGGCGGCTCTCGCCGGCGCGCCCGCCGCAGATTTCGCGGCGTTGTCCGCTTTCGGCAGCGAAACCGGCCTCTGCTTCCAGATAACCGACGATATACTGGATGTGGCCGGCGATAAAAAGAAATTGGGCAAGAAGGGGAGCGACGCCGCGAATCACAAACTGACTTACGTTTCCCTGCTCGGAGTTCCGGCGGCCCGCTCCGGCGCGCGGGCCAGCCTGGGAAGGGCGCTGCTCAGCCTTAAGAAAGTCCGCGGCGCCGCGGGGCCGAAGAACGTCCTGGGCGCCGTAGCCCGATTCGCCTGCAAGAGGGACAATTAATGCTCTCCGATATACGCGGCCCCGAGGATATTAAAAAATTAAACGTGGCCTCCCTGCCGGCTTTAGCCGAAGAAGTGCGCCGGCTCATTATAGAAACGGTAAGCCGCAACGGCGGGCACCTGGCCTCAAGCCTGGGCGCCGCCGATCTCATACTGGCCCTCCATTATGTTTTTGACACGCCGCGCGACCGGCTGGTTTTCGACACCGGCCACCAGACCTACGCCCATAAAATACTTACCGGGCGCGCCGGCAAGTTCCGCACCATACGCACCAAGAACGGGCTGTCCGGTTTTCTTAAACGCTACGAGTCTGAATATGACGCTTTCGGGGCGGGGCACGCTTCCACCGCCCTTTCCGCCGCCGCCGGGATGGCCGCCGCCAGGGACCAGAACGGGGCCGCGCACCGCGTGGTGGCCGTGGTGGCCGACGGGGCGATGACGGGGGGGATGGTCTGGGAAGCTTTACAGAACGTGGGCCAGCTGCGCACGGACCTGCTGGTGGTGCTTAACGATAACCAGATGTTCATTTCCCAGCGCGTAGGCCGCCTCGGGCGCATCCTCACGAAGCTCCTGACTTTAGGCACAGTGCAGAGCGCCGAGCGCAAGGTGGAACTTTTCCTCAACCGGTTCCAGTTCTGGGGCAAGAAGGTGCTGCGCGTGGTTAAGCGCGCGCGCGTTCTTTTCTTCCCGGGCATGATCTTTGAGGAAATGGGTTTTACCTACTTCGGCCCGGTAGACGGGCACAATATCCCCGAGCTGGTTGAAGTCCTGGGCTATGTTAAAAATCTCAAAGGCCCGGTGCTGCTGCACGTGGTAACTAAAAAGGGCCGCGGCTACGCGCCGGCGGAAGCGGCCCCGGTGAAGTTCCACGGTACCTCCGGGTTTAATATAGAAACCGGGCTTGCGGTTAAGACGGAGCCCTCGTCTTCCGCCCCCACGTTTACCTCCGTATTCGGGAAAACCCTGGTGGAACTGGCCAGGCGGGACCCGAAGATCTGCGCTATTACCGCCGCCATGCCGGAGGGCACCGGGCTTAACTCGTTCCGCGACGCTTTCCCGGGGCGCTATTACGACGTCGGCATAGCCGAGGAACACGCCGTAACGTTCGCGGCGGGGCTGGCGGCCGAAGGTATGAAGCCCGTAGTAGCCATCTATTCTTCTTTCATGCAGCGCTCCTTCGACCAGGTAATGCACGACGTAGCGCTCCAAAAACTGCCGGTAGTTATAGCGATGGACCGCGCCGGCATAGTCGGCGAGGACGGCCCCACCCACCACGGGGTGTTCGACCTGTCGCTTTTCCGCATGCTGCCCGATGTGGTCGTTATGGCCCCGGCGGACGAGAACGAACTGCAGCAGATGCTGGTTACCGCGTTCGCCTGCAAGCGGCCCGTTCTGCTGCGCTATCCCCGCGGGCGCGGTTTCGGGGTTCCCATGGAAACCATCCCCTCCCTTATCCCCATTGGCAAGGGCAGGACGCTGGCGACTGGCCGCGATCTTAATTTCCTGGCCGTGGGCAACCGCGTGCACCCGGCGCTTGAAGCGGCCCGGCTGCTGCGGGCCCGGGGCGTTGACGCCGGCGTGGCGGATATGCGCTTCATAAAGCCTTTGGATACCGAGCTCATTAAGCTGCTGGCCTCGGCGGCGCCGGTGGTGACCGCAGAGGATAACGCGCTGGCCGGCGGTTTCGGTTCCGCCGTGCTGGAGTATCTGAATTCGGCGGGGCTCAGCGCCCGCGTGCTGCGCCTGGGCATTCCGGACGCCTACCTGGAACAGGGGACGCCGGAAGAACTTTATGAGGACCTGGGGTTGAGCGCCGGGAAAATGGCGGACGCCGCTTTCGCCTGGCTTGGTAAAAACAATTTGGCGTTAAAAAATGTCTGAGTTAAGGAGTCCAACGTGAATAGAACGAATATGAAAAAGCAGATTTTAGCGCTTCGCAGGTCCAAGGCTTACAGGAAAGCCTACCTGGACCCGGATTTCCTTACCCGCGACGAACTGCGCCCGGTGCGCCTTCAGCTGGAGCTTATGAAGCCGGAAATGACGCTGGCCGAACACGGCGTTAAATCAACGGTGGTGATCTTCGGCAGCGCCAGGATCTGGGATAAAGAACAGTCCGCGGAGAGGATCGCGGGGATACGTAAACTTTTAAAGAAGCGCCCCAAAGACCCCGTTCTGCTCAATAAGCTGGCCACGGTGAAACGGCTTGAGGCTTCCTCTAAATTCTACGAGATCGCGCGCGATTTCGGCCGCCTTGTCTCAACCAAGAGCTGCCTGGCCGACAGGAACCTGGTGGTGGTCACCGGCGGCGGCCCAGGCATAATGGAGGCGGCGAACCGCGGCGCTTACGAAGCCGGCGCCAAGAGCGTAGGCCTGAACATAACCCTGGCTATGGAGCAGGAGTCCAACCCTTACGTCTCGCCCGAGTTCTGCTTCCTGTTCCACTACTTCGCCATACGCAAAATGCATTTTGTAATGCGGGCCCGTGCGCTGGTGGTGTTCCCAGGCGGCTTCGGCACCATGGACGAGCTCTTTGAAGTGCTGACGCTGGTGCAGACCGGCAAAAAGAGCAGCCTGCCTATCGTGCTGGTGGGCAGCAAGTACTGGAACGACGTTATAAATTTCCCCAACATGGCAAAGTGGGGCTATATTTCAAAGGAAGACCTTAAATTATTCTCTTACGCGGAGACCGGCGAGGAGATCTGGGAGCATATAGCCGATTTCTACCGGAAACACCCGCTTACTAACGGGAAATGATTAAATACGGCGGGACGGGCGCGGCGTTCACGGCTGCTCTGGCAGTATGCGCCGCCCTGGCCGCCGCCGCTTTTTTAGCGTTCTTCCCGCCGCCTTTTACCTTCGCCCTCTGCTATCAGCCCCAAAGCCCGCACGTGCGCGACGGCCGGTTTGCCGTCCCCGTCTGCAACGGGGTGCAGTGCAGGCTCTGCCCCTACAATTGCTTCCTGCCGGAGGGGGCGCGCGGGCGCTGCAAGGTGCGGCTGAACTACGGCGGGAAAATAAAAACGCTGGTTTACTCTCAGCCGGCGGCCGTGCACCTGGACCCCGTTGAAAAGAAGCCGGTTTACCATATGTACCCGGGCAGCCTGGTCTATTCGCTGGCGGCCCCCGGCTGCAATCTCTCCTGCAAGGCCTGCCAGAACTGGGAGATATCGCAGATGTACCCCGAGCAGGCCGGGGAGCGCGCCTCCGTGCCCGCCGCGCTTGAAATAAAGGTATCGCCGGACCGGCGCGTTTACGGCGAACTTAAAACCGATGACGCCGCCGGCCTTTCTCCGGGGGAGATAGTTAAATACGCCCTCGCTACCCGCTCAAAAGCCGTGGCCTACACCTATTCCGAGCCGGTAGTCTTTTACGAGTATATGTATGACACGGCCGCGCTGGCCCACCGGCGGGGACTTAAGAACGTGATGGTCAGCGCCGGCTACATAAACGCGGAGCCGCTTGACGCCCTGCTGCCGTTCATGGACGCGGTTAAGATAGATCTTAAAGGCTTCAGCGAAAATTTCTACCGGCGCTATACCGGGGGCAGGCTGGAGCCGGTCAAGCGCACGCTGCTGGAGCTGAAAAAAAAAGGCGCGCTGTTTGAAGTAGTCAACCTGGTCATTCCCGGCCTGAACGATTCAGCCTCCGAGCTGGCGCAGCTTTCTGGCTGGGTCAAGGACAACCTCGGCGCCAGTACCCCGCTCTTCTTTTCCCGCTTCACGCCCAATTATCTGCTCAGCGGCGTGCCGCCGACCCCTGTGGAAACCCTTACCATGGCCCGCAATATAGCCATGAAGAAGGGCCTTAAGTTCGTCTACGTCGGGAATGTGCCCGGGCACGAGGGGGAGAATACCTATTGCCCGAAGTGCGGCAGGGTGCTGGTGCGGCGCTACGGTTATGCCGTGCTGGAAGACAGGCTTACTCCCACGGGCGGGCGCTGCCCCTGGGACGGGACAAAAATACCCGGGATCTGGTAAGGCACTTTATTAAAGTTGTAGCCTGTTTGCAGTGCCGGGCCCCTGGTGGACCGGAACGCAAAAACAGGGTCTCGCACACCGTGCTCGCCCTTCCCCGCCTCGCCCTCCGCGCTTACGCAAGCGTCGGGCTCCGGCAGGGTTTTGCTAACCCGGTCCACCAAGGACCGAATCTTGACTCGTATGAAAAAACTTCTAATATTTCTTATTTTCTGCTGTAACTCCGGGGCGCTTCCCGCGCGGGAGCCGGCGGTGGCGGGGCAGTTCTACCCCGCGGACAAGATGGAACTGGCCCGCTTCGTAGACGCGAGCCTCGTCCCGTCCGGGAAAAAGAAGCCGGCGGGGGAAATAGCGGCCCTGCTGGTGCCGCACGCTGGTTACGAATTTTCCGGTAAAATGGCCGGCCTGGCCTACAGCTTCCTTCCCGGAGGCTACGATATAGTGGTAGTGCTCGCTACCGGCCACACGGAAGCGGTGAAAGGCGCGGCCCTGCTGGCTTCGGACGATTACGAAACCCCGCTGGGTAAAATCCCTACGGACAGGGCGCTGGCCGCCGCGCTGATAAAGGCCAGCCCGCTTTTTGAGGACCGGCCTTCGGCCCACGCGCGGGAGCACGCCGTGGAAGTGCAGCTCCCTTTCCTGCAGCGAAAATTAAAAAAGCCTTTCAAGCTGCTGGCGGCGACTCTGAATACCGGCGACCTGGCCGACCTTAAAAAAATAGGGGCGGCGCTGGCCGCCGCGCTGAAAGGCAAAAAAGCGCTCATTGTTATCTCCAGCGATTTTTCGCATTACCCGCAAAAAGACGCGGCCGCCGCTTCCGATGGAGCCATGGAGCTGGCTATAGAGAGCATGGACCCGGGCCTGGTCCGGGATACTTCCCGCATTCTCCTGAATAAAAAGATCCCCGGCCTGGAGACCTGCGCCTGCGGCGAGGCCGCGCTTGAGGCCGGAATGGAGGCCGCGCGCCTCCTCGGAAGCGCGTCGTTCGCGCCGCTTAAACTTTCCGATTCTTATTGCGAGAACCCCGCGGCTGCGGGTCCGGAGCGGGTGGTGGGCTACATCTCGGGGCTTTTTCTGAAAGCCGGCAAGCCAGCCGCCCTGGCCCTTTCCAAAACGCAGAAGGCCGCCCTGCTTAAAGAAGCCAGGCTCACGCTCTCCGACTCTTTTTTAAATATCCAACCTCCGCCCGGGCTGGCGGCGGATCCCCGCCTGAACCTGCCGGGCGCGGTCTTTGTTACTCTGACCGAGGGCGGCAGCCTGCGCGGCTGCGTGGGCACCGTGGAACCGGTGCTGACTCTCGCGGACGCGCTGCGCTACGGCGCTTTTTCCGCCGCTTTCCGCGACGGGCGCTTTGCGCCGCTGAAGGCGGAAGAACTGGGGAAAATAAAGATAGAAGTTTCGGTGCTTTCCGCCATGAAGCCGGTAACTGCCCGGGAGATAAAGCCCGTGGTCCAGGGGGTGGCAGCGGTAAACGGGGGACGCTCCGGGCTTTTTCTGCCCCAGGTCTGGGAACAGCTCCCGTCCAAAGAGGACTTTCTCGGCGAACTTTGTTCCCAGAAGGCCGGGCTTCCCGGGGATTGTTGGAAAGACGGGGAGACCAGGCTTTACTCATTTACCGTGGACGCTTTCAAGGAGCCGTGAAGCGGAAAGCCCTATCATGCTTTTTGCGCTTTACTCTTTGTGCTTTAAGCTCATTATTCCGCCGGTAAGGGCCGCAGCCGCCGCGGCGGCGGAAACGTACAGGGCCCCGCTTATGCCTGCCAGGGGCGCGGCGAAAGCCGCGGTCACAAAACCGCCTGCGGCTCCGCCGGCCAGGTCAGCGGTGTAAACGCCCGCCGGTCTTTTCCCGGCCGCCAAAACAAAGAAATATCCCGTAATTATTCCCGAGCCTCCCGCTAATAGCCAGAACACCGGCCTGCCGGCGGAGAAAAGGGCCGGCGCCGCAGCCGCGCAGGCTGCTGCCATGAGCGCCGCCGCCGCTTCCGCGCCGGGAACCCCAGGCCTTTTATATCCTCCCAGCCGCGCCCCGGCCGCCCCGCCGGCCATGAAGACCGCGAACAGCAGGCCCAGTTCGGGGTTAAGGCGGCCGGTTTCCGCCTGAAAGGCCAGCAGCAGGGCGGTCTCAAAGGCCATGCCCCAGAAGCCCATAAGGAAAGCTTCTCCGGAGCGGTCGCCCGGCGTGAATTTCAGCAGTTTCAACAGCCGTGCGGCGGCAAAGCAGGCCGCCAGCAGAATAGCGGCCAGGCCAAGCAGGGAGGAAGGCGAGGCCACCATGGACAGCCAGGCGCGCCAGAAGCGGAAATAGGCCAGAGGGTTCAGGTCGGTGTTAAGCGGCGGATCCTTCACGCGCGCGAGCTCGCCTTCCGCCCAGGCGCGCCGGTACGGGTCAAGCAGGAAAGGCAGGGCGGAGGGGACAACCGTCCGGTTCTTAATGCCGCGCCTGGCATAAGTTGCGGCGAGCGCCGGGGGCTCCAGGGCCGGTTTAAATTCCGAAGCCAGTACGGTCAGGCGCGCCCCGGGGATAAATTCAGTGTGGCGGAACACCGCCCGGGCAGAGGCCAGTACGCAGGCCGCGGCGTAAGCCGTTTCTTTCGGCACGTAGTTTTCGGCAAATGGCAGTTGGAAGACAAGCAGGCCGCCGGGTTTGAGAATGGCGGCCGCCGCCCTGAAATATTCCAGCGTAAAATACCTGTTGAGCGCGGCGTTGTCCGGCGGGGAGGCGGTCTGGAAAATAAGGTCATAGGCGCCGCCGCGGCCTTTTAGCTGGCGGGGATCTTCGGTAATTAAATTAAAAGTTTTTTTATCGGCATGGGTTTCCCTCTCAAGCGCCCGGGCCTTAAAATGGTCAGGTTCGGCTATCTCAACCGCGCCAGGCTTGTGCTTAAGCACTTCCGGCAGCAGAAAAAAAGCGCCGCTCCCGGACAGCAGTACCCTGTCCGGTTTCTTTACGGAGAGCAGCGGGATATGCGCCAGTTCTTCCGGAGCGGTGTCCCCGGGGGCGTGCAGGAGTTCCCCGTCCTCGTAAAAAGACAGTTCCCCGCCGCCGGCCAGGGCCAGGCGCGAACCTTCCGTTTGTATTATAAGGCCGGGCCGCGGCGCCGGCGGTTTAAGCCGCCACGCGTGGGGCCCCGCAAGAGCGGCAAGCCCGAGTGCCGCGGCCGCGGCGATACCGGCGGCGAACCTTGGGTAAGAGGCAGGCTTTTTAAAAGCGTACCCCGCGCACAGCGCTAGGGCGGGCAGTGTGAGCAAATATACCGGGTCCGGCCCGGGCAGGTATCTGAAATAGAGCGCCGAACCTAGCCCGGCCGCGGCAGCGCCCGCGGCTTCGGCGGCGTAAAAGCGGGCCGGCGCCCCCTGCAGGCCTGCCGCGGCGGCCATGCCGTTGACAAGGCCGGCCGGCAGACATAATAACAGCGAACCGGCCAGTATGGTAAAAAGGCCCGGCTGGGACAAGCCGGGCAGAAAAACCGGGGCCAGGCGCGCCAGCAGCAGATCAGCCGCGGCCATTACGGTAAATAAGCAGGCGGTCCCGCCGAAGCCTGTCCTGACGCGGCCGGACGCCCCGGCGGCCGTCCATAAAAGCCAGGAAGCCAGCGCGGCGGAGAGGGAAAGCTCGTGGGAACCGAAGACCTGCGAGATCTCGCGCAGCAGCAGCACCTGCGCCAGCAGCGAATAAAACCCGAACAGCAGAAAAATATACATGTGCTCCGGCTCTCTGGCGGCCCTCCCCTTATACGGCGCGCGAAAGTTTGATATTATTATACGAAATGGACGCCAAAA
>JAVHRY010000117.1:0-1696 GCA_036171915.1 Elusimicrobiales bacterium
TGTCGACAAACTGTCGATATGTCTACGCCGTTCTCCATCTGCCGCTTTTTAACCCGGTACCTAATGGCTTTTCTTTCATGGTCCCTCCTTATGGGATAGGGACATGAAACGATTTTGGTGTCGGGTTTGGAATTAGCGGCTACAGGGACGCCATGATTTTCTTGATCCGTTCAACGCGGGCGGCGGTGCCGGCCGGAGAGCGCAGATTGCCTTCGAGGCTTTCGATAAACCTTTCGTCGCGCAAGAATTCACGGAACTTTCCGGATAGAAACTTCTTAACCTTGGCCGGGGCTGTTGTTATCTCTTCGGTTATAGTTTCTGAACCGTCGAGCACCGTGATGATATCTTCCAGGTCCGGGCTGGTCAGGAAATCGCCATGTCCCCTGTCGGCGAATGCTTCTAGCTTGGAGGCGAGGAAGTAAGGCAGCGAAAAGATGCGTACCTGTTCTCCGCCGGGGAGTTCCACGATTATAGCGTGTTCATAACCGTCCGGGTACCAGCTGTTCTTGAAATTCAGCACGGTGCCTTCGGTCGGCATTATGTCGGCGGTAAGTCCTTTGTAGCTCCAGCGGCAGATAGGAGCATCCTTCTCTGTAACATGGCGAAAACCAAGCCGCTCAAGTTCGGCTTCCAGCTTATAGTACTGGCCGCGCGAAAGGACCTGTATCACGCAATCTACGTCTTCCGTGGGGCGCACGGACGAGGCGCCTGGATCTGTTAGGTAAAGCGAAACCGTGCTGCCGCCGACAAAAACGACCTTATCCTTGAGAGGTCCAAGGCCTTTCGCTATGTGGGCCAGCATTTCAAGGCTGTTCATTTGTAAGCCTTTCCAAGACGAGCCTCAAGTTCTTTGATGGCAAATGCCTGCTCGCGGGCGCGGCCGGCGCGCAGGGCGTCAACCAATGCCAGCAGTTCATATAGTGCCTTGTCCTTTTCGGCCGCCTGCGGGGCTTTCCCGTAAAGCGGTTCTATGGCTTGCCCGCGTGCTCTGCCGTTCTCATACGGCCAAACATACATGTCTTCGGCCGCCGCGACTATCTTCCCGGCCAGCGGTGCGGCAGAATGTGCCGTGGGCAGGCCTCTTGAAACGGGGCCTGGCTTGGCCGGAAATACGTATTTAAGACCGTGTACCAGAAATTCCAGCAAGGCAGCCTTCATAACCTTCTTTTTGGTTGAGTCCACGAACCCAACAGTACGGCAGCGGTTCAACGAAAAACTGATTTCACCTTGGGATAGGCCTAGCGCAGTTACCAGGTCCACGTGGCGCCACTTCTTTTCACCCAAAGCCACAAGCTTTAGAAGGACGGCGATATCCTGCGGTTTAATGCCGTTGAAAGGTCTCATGTGTATAGCATAGCAGAAAATATTACATATTGCAATATGTAATATTAAGGGCTGCAAATTAGTAGGTTTGCCTACTAATTTGTATTGCCTCAGGAGAGTATAGGGGCGAGTTATGCAAAATCAACATAAGAATGCAAGGTTCGTAGTCCCGGTTGTTCTTAATATGCTCCTGCGTTATTTGGGTTTCTCCGTTAAGCTTTTTCTCTTTGGTGTTGAAGTTTGTGATCTCAGTAGCGATGTCCTTGGCTTTTATGGTTATCGTGGGCAGGAAGTCAGAGAGCGGACGGTTCTCCGGGATGCCCATCTTCTTTTTCATCTCTATGGTGGTATTGCCGCCGAAAAGAGCCTGGTC
>JAVHRY010000118.1:0-8002 GCA_036171915.1 Elusimicrobiales bacterium
GAAAGTTCCCAATTCGCCCAAGAACCTGATAAACTCCCTGAGTTATTCTTCCCTGTCGCAGATCTGCAAATACGCCAACCGCGTCAGTTTCGAGGTGCTGGCCCAGAACTCCCCGCGCCTGATGCGTGCCCTGCCGGAAAAAGAAGACAGCCTGCAGGAAGCCTACTGGGACGCCTGACCGGCCTTTGCGGCAGGGGGCTACCACCTGGCTTTAAGCGTGTTCTTGCGCTAATCAAATTCAAAGCTGAATTTACCAATTTTAGGCGGCAGGGTTCCGGCCCCGGCGTCCTGCATTTTTGCGAGGAAGCCTTCGGAGCAGACAGCCTCCGGCGTTACCAGGCCGCCGCCCAGCCAGGCATGGGTTTTGATTATCATGGCTTTAGGGGCGCCCAGAGCGAGGGATTCATTCACGGAGAAACTGCCGCTGGTTTCCGGGAAATTTACGGTAGAGCCCTTGTACCCCAGGTAGCTGCCGTCCCAGGCTTGCCCGCCGAATTCGACTTCGGGGAAAACCACCGCGAGTGCGCCCTTTTTCTTGTTGATCTTAAACTTGGTGGAGGAGGTCGTTGGGGACAGGCTTTTTGCCTGTAAATCAGGGGGCCTAATGACCCGCTGGTCAGTATGTGTTTTATTAATATAGTAATTGGTATAGCCGCACGGCAAGACTTGCGGCATTCAATATCGAGGACGCCGGAAGTTCCTCAGCCGGTTATCGGGCCCGCGTTAAACGACGAAGGCGACAACACCGATATTAACAGTCTGCTGAAAAAGCCCCCTCGGTAATATTTTGAGGCGATTTCGAGCCGAGGTAAGGCGCGAGAAGCGGGCAGGCCCGGCGGGCCTGTAAGCGGCGGGCAAAGAAGCCGCAGGTGAGGCCCGGCTTTAGAGCGGCCTCAGGCTTGAGGCCGCGTGCGGTCCGCAAGGGCGCAGGCGATTTATTCAACGCTGAATCGCCGGGCCGGGGCCGCGGAAAGCCGCTATGCGGCTTATCCGCGGCAAAAGCGGCCAAAAGAAACCGAAAAGGGCTTTTTCAGCAGACTGCTAATTACAACTTTGACATTCCTTTACAGCACAACGGTTTTATTACCGAGGCTCTTGATATTAACAATACCGCCGGTTAACGCAAAAGCCCCGCTCCGGCGGGGCTTTTCGTTTATAAGGATCAGGATTATCCCAGGATCGCAGCAGATACAAATTTTACAACTGGTCTTTCACCCCGGCCTCCACGGCTTTTATGGCGTCAACAGCCGCGCTGGTTATTCCGCCGGTGTAGCCGGAACCTTCGCCTATAGGGTAGAGTCCCGCGATATTCACCGCTTCAAAATTTGCCCCGCGCCTTATCCTTACCGGGGAGGAGGTCCTGGTTTCCGGGCCAAGGAGAATTGCGTTAGCCCCAGAGAACAGCGGATAATCAACGGCCCATTCTTTAAAAGCCGAACGCAGCGTTTCGACAATGAAGGCCGGGAAGACGGCGCCGAGGTCGGCGGCCTGTACGCCCATTTTATAAGAATTCTCATTTAAAGCCGCGGAGGGCGTTCCGGCCAGAAAGTCCTTAAGGTTCTGCGCCGGCGCCTTCCAGCCCCCCCCGCCGGCCAGGAAAGCCCGGCGCTCTATGCCCTTCTGGAAATCAAAACCGGCCAGGGAATGGGGCGAGCCGTAATCCGCCGGCACGCAGGTTACCGCGATGGCGGAGTTGGAAAACGCCGAGTCCCTGGCCGCGTAGCTCATCCCGTTCAGCGCCAGCAGCCCGTCCCCGGAAGACGCGTTCACGATCTCGCCGCCGGGGCACATGCAGAAAGTATAGGCGCCGCGCCCGGTTTTGCGGTTGGTATAGTTGAAAGAGTAGGTGGCCGCGCCCAGGCCGGGGAAGTTCCTGCGGGTCCCGTAGCGGATAAGGTTTATGGTCGCGGCCGGGTGTTCCACGCGCACCCCCACCAAGATGGGCTTGGCCTCAAGAACTAAACCTTTTCCATGCAGGAGCTTAAAAGTATCCCGCGCTGAATTGCCGATAGCCAGGTAGACGCTCGAAGCGGGGTACTCCGCCGCCCCGTTTATTTCAACCCCGGCAACTTTGCCGCCAGCGATCCGGAGGTCGGTCATTTTGGAGGAGTACCGTATTTCGCCGCCCGCCTGCAGGACGCGGGCCCTGATATTGGCCACGATCCCGCGCAGCAAGTCGGTGCCCAGGTGCGGCTTCTTAACATAACCTATTTCCGGCGGCGCGCCGAATTTAATAAAAGTATCTAGCACGCGGCTGGCGTAAACCGTGTTATGAAGCCGGGAGAACAGCTTGCCGTCGGAATAGGCCCCGGCGCCGCCTTCGCCGAACTGGATATTAGACTCCGGCGCCAGGATGCGGTCTTTAATAAATTTCTGCACGTCCAAATGGCGCTCTTCCAGCCTTTTGCCGCGCTCAAAGATCAGGGGCTTTAGCCCGCGGTCTATAAGTTCCAGCGCGGCGAACATCCCGGCCGGACCGAAGCCTATTATTACGGGCCGCTGTCCGGCCCGCGCGGCCTTGCGGGGCGCGGCCGGCGCGGCGGCATAGGCCGGGAAATTTTCTTTATTCTCGTAGCCGGCCGGGACGCGCACGACCAGCGAGATTTCGTAACAGAACTGGCCGGGGTCCGCAAAAACCGGGGCCTTTGAAAGTATGCGTACGGCCTCCAGCCCCGCCGCCGGGGTTTTTAAAACGAGCGCGGCGGCTTTCAAGTATTCACGCGGCCCGTCTTTTTCAGCGGGCACGCGCAAATTACTTACGATAAGTTCCAGTGCCATGTTGAAGAATATGCTGCCCGGCCCTATGCTTTGATAATTTTCACCCATACTTCGCGGCTGCGGGGTCCGTCGTATTCGCACAGGTATATTCCCTGCCAGGTGCCCAGCTGAAGCGCCCCGTCCTCCACAAAAACCGTAAGGGACGGCCCTACCAGCACCGACTTTATGTGCGCCGGGGAATTACCCTCGGCATGCTTGTAAGGAAAATCCTCTTCAACGTTCTCGTCCAGCTTGGCTATAATGTCGCGCTTTACGTCCGGGTCCGCGTTCTCGTTTATGGCCAGGCCGCAAGTCGTATGCGGCACAAAAATATGGCAGACAGCGTTCTCCTGCCCGTCCTCCCGGACCACTTCCTGGACCTTGCGGGTTATGTCGTACATCTCCGACTTCGCCGAAGTCGTAATCTTGAATTTATGCACCATTTCCCCTCCTATCCATACAGATCTGTTCCCCGCTGAATCCCTGGGAGCCTGCCCAGAGAGCCTGTCTCACACAATAATACCAATCCAGCCCGCTGAAAACAAACCCGCCGGGCCTAGCGGGCCGCGAGAGACTTTGCCCCGCTCCGGAACAACCGGCACGATAAAAATTTGCACAATTCTTCCGCTACCGCTATAATATCGTTTGATGGCAGAAACCAAAGGCCGCGTACTGGTGGTAACCACCGGCAAGGAACTCCTTGACGAGATGATGCCGTCCATAACCGGCAGGGGCCTGGAACTTGTCTGCGTGCCGACCCTGAAATACGCGGCCGAGCGGCTGGTGGCCGGCGACTGCGCAGCCATGGTGGTAGACTTCGGCCAGGTCCCCCCCTCCGAACGCGAAGCTTTTCTTGAACTTCACAAACAATATCCAAAAGTACACTTGTTCACGCTTGAATCCGTAGCCAGCCTGGCGCCTACCCTTCCCTCGCCGCTGCGCCGCCTCAGCTGGCCGCTGCCTATGGGGTTCGCCGACCAGGTCAGGGTAATCGCCCGGCCTGTAGTAATTCTGACCGACCAGACCACGTTCATGACCGGGGCCGTGCAGACAGCCTTGCAGCAGGCCGGGGTACAGCCTGTGTCTCTGGAATCCACCAGGGATCTGCCGGATTTCATCCGCCGGCAAAACGAGGAGCGCATCGCCGCTTCCAAGCCCAAACCGAAGAAATCCTGGTCGCTGCTTGGCGGCGGAGAGGAAGAGGAGCCAGATAACGCGCAGTTGCCCGCTAATGTGGTGGTGGCGCAGCTGACCGCGGGCATGCAGGAAGCCGGCACGCTGGACTACGCCATCCGCGACGCCGCTCCGGACGCCATCTGTTATTTCGTGTCGGGGATGGAAATAGCAAGTTTCGCAGCACAGGCCCTTAAGGAAGCTCAGCCCGTGGCCCTGCCGCGGGACCAAGCCGGGCGAATAGCCGGCATCCTGTCGGAAAACAGCGAAGGCGGAAACATACACCTGAAAACCAGGGAAAGAGAACGTATTCTGCTGCTGGATAATTTCAAACCCACCCTGACCGCCCTTGACCAGGCCCTGCTGGGCGCGGGCTACGAGGTAACAACCGCCATCGACGGGGAGAAAGGCTTCAGCCTCTGTAAAAAAGGCGCTTTCCACCTGGCGGTAATAAGCACCGCTATCACTTTCGGAGAGCATTCCGGGGCGGAACTCGCCCTGAAACTGCGCGAGCGGGACCCGGACCTGCGCATCATCTTCATGGTGGACAGGTATCCCCTCCAGGCCGCGCTGAAAGGCGTAAGCCAGGTAGTGGAACTGGGCCTGGACGACGCTATTCTTAAGCCCGTAGAATCCTCGCGCCTGCTCTTCTCGGTGGCAAAGGCCCTTGAGCGGCGCTTTCTGCTGCTGGAAAACGCGCGCCTCTTAAAAGAGATGCAGGAACTCAACCGCCAGCTGGCCGCGGTTAACGGCTTCCAGAAGAATTTCTTCGCCACGGTGGCCCACGACGTAAAAAGCCCCCTGACGGCCATCCTCGGCTACTCCGAGGTGCTGACCACCAAGCTCAAAACCATGCCCAGCGAGGCCAGGTACGCCTCCAACATCCAGACTTCGGCCAAAACGCTCAACGTGCTGATTTCCGACCTGGTGGACCTGGCCGCCATAGAATCAGGCAAGTTGCGCGTTGAGATAGGGAAACTGAACCTGCTTGCGGTGGTACAGGATGTCTGCGCGCGCGTGGAGATAGCCGCCCAGAAACGCAAACTCAATTTCGGCATGGAGGTTCCGCCCGTGCTGCCGCCGCTGGCCGGCGACGACGCCCGCATAGGCCAGGTGGTGCAGAACCTCTGCACCAACGCCATCCAGTACACCAAGGAAGGCGGCAAGATAACCATAAAAGTGGAAACCACCCATGACCGCGTGATAGTAAGCGTGATAGACACCGGCATCGGCATCTCGAAGGAAGATCTGCCGCGCGTATGGGAACGCTTCTTCCAGACCAAGGAAGCCCAGGGAATGCGCAAAGCGGGCTTCGGCCTGGGCCTGAAGATAGCCCGCGAGATCGTGCTGCGCCACGGCGGGGAGATGGGGATAGAGTCCGAACTGGGCGCCGGCTCGCGTTTCTTCTTCCATATCCCGGTAAAAAAGCCGGGAGAGAAAGCGCCCCCGGCCCCCGGCGGCAAATAAGTTCCCCCCGGCTTTTTATTTACAAAAATCAAATCCTAAGCCCCCGCCTGGCCGGCGGCGGCGTCAAGCACCGCTCGCACCTTGACCATCAGCCCGTCTATGGTAAATGGTTTATAGAGAAAGGCTATCCCGGGCTCCAGTACACCGTGTTTTATTATGGCGTCGTCCGTGTAGCCGGACATGTAAAGCGTCCGGCCGGCCATTTTATCGCGCGCAAGTTCACGGGCCAGGTCGCGGCCGCTCATGCCTGGCATTATAACGTCCGTCAGCAGCAGGTCCACCGGCTTTCCGTGCCGCTTGATCTCCTTAAGCGCGGCCGGGCCGTCGGAGGCTGAAATGACCGTATAGCCGCAGGCTTCCAGCACCCGCCGGCCAAGGCGGAGCAGGCTTTCCTCATCCTCGACCAGTAAGATGGTTTCCCGCCCTTTAACGCCGCCGGCGGCTGCCCGGATTTTGCCGGGCTCCGCCGCCGCCTCGCAATACGGGAAGTAGATACTGAACACCGCGCCTTTCCCCGGTTCGCTCTCCACTTCTATATCCCCGCCGCTCTGTTTTACAATTCCGAAAACAGTGGAAAGCCCAAGGCCCGTGCCCTTATATTTTTCCTTTGTGGTAAAGAACGGCTCAAACAGGTGGCTCTTAACTTCCGCGCTCATTCCGCAGCCGGAATCGCGCACTTTTAAGCACACCAGGGGCCCCCGCGGCAGGTCCGGGTGCGCCCGGGACAGCGCCGGGGAAGAGGCCAGAAGTTCCGTAGACAACAAGATCGCCCCCCCTTTAAGCATGGCGTCGCGGGCGTTTACGACAAGGTTTACCAGCACCTGTTCCATCTGCCCGGAGTCCAGCAAAACCAGGCAGGGCGCGGCGAGCAATTTCGTTTCCAGCGCTATGTCTTCCCCTATAAGGCGCCTGAGCATATTTGTAATATCCGCCACGCACTTATTCAGATCCACAACCCTGGGAGCCATTATCTGGCACCGGCTGAAAGCCAGCAGCTGCCGGGTAAGCGAGACCGCCCGGTCCGAAGCCGTCAAGATCTCCCGCACATCCTTCATTTTCGGGTCCTGCGGATCAAGCTCCCTGCCTATAAACTCGGCGAAGCATTTTATGGCGGTAAGGATATTGTTGAAATCGTGCGCCACCCCGCCGGCCAGGCGCCCTACGGATTCCATCCGCTGCGACTGCAGCAGCTTCTCCTCCGTTTGTTTGCGGTCGGTAATGTCTTCGGAAATCCCCAGCAGATATTTTGGGGCGCCGTCGGCCCCTTTAACGCAGACTTTCCGGGTATGGAGCAGCCGCCGGCCTTTTTCAACCGTTTGTATCGGCTCTTCCGGAATGTCCAGGAAGCCGGCGCTTCCGTCAATAACCTCCAGGTCCTTGGCCATGAAATAGGCCGCCTGTTCCGGCGGGAAAAAGTCCAGGTCGTTCTTGCCGAGCAGGGCCTTGCGGCCATAGCCCAGCAGTTCCTCGCCCGCGCGGTTGAACATCACGAACTTCCGGCTTGCCGCCTCTTTAAGGAAGATCATCAGGGGGACATTTTCCACCACGATCTCTATGATGTTCTTGGAGTCCAGCAGCGCCGCCTCGGCCAGTTTATTCTCGGCGAGCTGTTTTTCAAGCGCGCCTGTCCGCTCCGCCACCAGCGTTTCCAGCCTTTCTTTTTCCAGCGCCCGCGCCGCGCCGGCCGCTTTTATCTTCGCCATCGCGCGGATCTGGGCCACCAGTTCCTCAACCTCATAAGGTTTAGGCAGAAAACCCTCACCTCCAGCCTCCAGGGCTTTAATACGGCTTTCCTTGTCTGTTTTAGCGGCCGTCATGAACACTACGGGAATATTTTTAAGGCGTTCGTCCGCCTTCAGCCTCCGGCACGCGGCAAAGCCGTCCATTCCCGGCATTACTATATCCAACAGTATCACATCAGGGGCTTCGGCCAGCGCAAGCTCCAGCCCCTTCTGACCGTTGGTCGAGGTAAAGACCTCTATGCCGGGGATAGCATCCTTAACGACTACTTGCAGAACATCAAGGTTGTCCTGATCGTCGTCGATGGCTAATATTTTTATATTTAAAGCCCCCATAAGGAGTCTCCCGGCACGCAGTCAATACCCGCAAGTATAATGTACCGGGCCGGGTTAATTAAAACCTCAGGTCAAGTTCAGATTTTACTCAAGTCCCCTGGCAAAACCGCCGGGGATTTGCAAAAACGGGGCATGGTCGCGGTGACGGGATATTCAGGGGGACAAAATGGATAGATTAAAACGGGCGCTGTTACTACCCTTCACGCTGCCGCTTTCAGCGGTGACCGCTGTTGCCACCGTCCGCAAGAACTTCAGTTCCGGCGGAGTTACCCTGCTGAAAGTTAAATCCATTAACGGCGATATCACCGTTGCCACGGGCAGCGGTGACCTAACAGTCTGCTGAAAAAGCCCTTTTCGGTTGCTTTTGGCCGCTTTTGCCGCGGATAAGCCGCATAGCGGCTTTCCGCGGCCCCGGCCCGGGGATTCAGCGTTGAATAAATCGCCTGCGCCCTTGCGGACCGCACGCGGCCTCAAACCTGAGGCCGCTCTAAAGCCGGGCCTCACCTGCGGCTTCTTTGCCCGCCGCTTAC
>JAVHRY010000119.1:0-29589 GCA_036171915.1 Elusimicrobiales bacterium
GCCGGTAGCCTAAGGCCGCCGCCTTTTATATAATCTAAAAGATGAGAAATACTGAAATCGGTCTTCTTTTCATAGCAAGTTACCTGCTGGGCGGGATCCCCACCGGCTATATACTGGGCCGGCTGCACGGCATAGACATACGCAAGCACGGGTCCGGCAACCCGGGCACGGCCAATGTTTACCGCATCCTGGGCAAGTGGCCGGGGATAGCCACTTTCGCGGTGGATTTCCTTAAGGGCTTTATCCCGGCGATGATAGCCATGCACTATTTTTATATCGAGGGCGCCACGGATTTCAGCAAAGGGCACTGGTGGATACCGGTAACCGCCGGGGCGCTTGCCATAACGGGGCATATCTGGACGGTTTTCCTTCATTTTCACGGCGGCAAGGGCGTTGCCACCGCGGCCGGGGTTTTTATGGCGCTGCTGCCTGTTCCCACAACCGGGGCGTTTTTGGTGTTCGCTATAGCGGTAGCGCTGACGCAGCACATTTCCGTGGGGTCCATATCGGCCTCGGTGGCGCTGCCTGTGCTGTGCTACTTCCTTGCCGGCGGCGCGCAGCGCCCGTTCACGCTGCTGGCGCTTGCCGTTTGCGGCCTTATTTTCTACACGCATCTCTCCAATATAAAACGCATAATTAAAGGCCAGGAACTGGCCTTCAAGCATAAAGCTGGCGGCGCCAAAGATGAAAATAAAAGTTGAAATATGACACAACAAGAATCGGCTTCCGAAAAAACCGTGGAAGTAAAGATCTATTCCATAGCCACCAGCCTTACCGAATCCATAATTTTCCTGGACGAAACCGAGGGCACGCGCATTCTGCCCATCTGGATAGGCCCGATGGAGGCGCAGGCTATAGCCATAAGGCTTTCTGGTTACCCTTCGCCCAGGCCCATGACGCACGACCTGCTTTTCTCCGTAATAAAGACGCTGGGCCTGACGGTCAACAAGGTCACCATAACCGATATAGTGGAGAACACCTATTATTCTCAGCTGCACCTGGCGGAGCCGGGCGGCGGCCACCTGCGCCTGGTAGACGCGCGCCCCTCTGACGCGGTGGCCATGGCGGTACGCTTTGGCTGCCCTATCTACATCAGCGAAAAGGTTTTCGCGAAGACGCAGGTGCTCAGCAAGCCGATAACCGAAGACGAGGTTAACAAATTCAGACACGACCTTAAAAGCCTGAAGCCTAACGACATAATAGGGTTTCTGGAAAAGGAAAAGGACGGGGGACCGGCCAAGGACGAGGAGAACGGCAAGAACACAAAGGGCGGGGAGGACGAAGATGAATAGGCTGGACCTGATACGCGAACTCACCAAACATCTTACCACGGAGAAGGACGCCAAGCTGGCGGTCTGCAAGACTTTCGAGATAATGGCCGAGGCGCTGCGGGACAACAGGAAGATAGTGATCTCCAACTTCGGCACTTTTAAAGTGAAGGAAAGGATGCCGCGCCAGATGCGCAACCCCAAGACCAACCAGCGTATAATGGTGGGCCCGCGCAAGAGTATACGCTTTAAGCCGTCAAAAAAACTTACTATCGGAATGTGAGCCGCCCCGGCGGCGCAAAGAGCGCGGAGAAAGCCCGCCGCGGCCTTGCGCGCCCCGGCGGGAGAACGAAGGCGATGACCGAAAAGAATTATTTTACCATGCGGGAAGTTTCACGGCGCACGCAGATGCCGGAATACACCATCCGCTACTGGGAGCTTAAATTCCGCCTGCTCAGGCCGCTGCGCCTTTCAAGCGGGCACAGGCGCTATACCCAGGCGGATATTGAAACCATCCTGGAGATCAAGGACCTGGTTTTTATAAAAGGTTATTCCCTGGCCGGGGCGCGCAAGGCGCTGGCCGTTAAAAAAAGGCAGAAAAAGGCTCTGCCGCTCTCAACCGCGCCTAAAGCGAAGGGCGACCTGCTTGAAGGCATAAAGAAAGAATTGCGCCAGCTGATAAAGGAAATGGAATAGGCCGTACGGCGCGCGGATTTTGTCCGCCGCTTCTTTTTGCTATAATTAAACCAGGAAGTTCAGCGGTTTGAATTGCGTTACCGGGGCGTGGCTCAATGGTAGAGCGCTCGCTTGGGGTGCGAGAGACTGTGGGTCCGATTCCCGCCGCCCCGATAAAGCAACTTAAACACTGACAGGACCGGCCTAAAGGCCGGTTCTTTTTTTACGGGGGCGCCTTTTTTTTGTTGTAAAATATCCACCGGGGAATAAATACGGTAAGGAGCATTCCATGAAATTCAAAGACATCGGGTACCTGGCCTTAAGCGCTTTTCTTTGCGCCGGGGCGGCGGCAGCGCAGGAGGCAAAGCCCCCGGCCCCGCCTTCCGCCTCCGGGCGCGCCAACGCTATAGCCTTTAAATTTTTCGCGCAGGAAGGGGCAAAGCCGGGGAACCTCTTTTTTTCTCCCTTCAGCATGTATACCGCCTTCGCCATGGTCTACGAGGGAGCTAAAGGGAAAACGGCCGCTGAAATAGCCTCCGTTTTTTCCTTCCCTGAAGAGACGCCGGCGCTGCGCTCGGGCCTTGCGGACCTGAACAAAGAACTGCGGGATTCGGCCAAGGGGGCGCAATTTACGCAGGCCAACTCTTTCTGGGCGCAGAAAGAATACAAGTTCCTGCCCGCCTACCTTTCCGTGCTGCGCGGGACTTACAAGGCGGAAGCCAGGGCCGCGGATTTCAGTTTTAAAACCGAGGAAGCCCGCCTGGCCATAAACGGCTGGACCGCCGGGAAGACCGGCGGCAAGATAAAAGACCTTTTTCCGGACGGCGCGCTTACCTCCCTTACCAGGCTGGCGCTGGTAAACGCGGTCTATTTCAAAGGGACCTGGCAGGAAGCTTTTAAAAAAGATATGACTTTTGACGCGGACTTCACAAGGAGCGACGGCTCAAAAGTAAAGGCGCGCCTGATGGCCTCCCCGGCCACGCACAAGGCCTGGTATTCCGAAACCGACGGGCTGCAGGCGCTGCGTCTTCCTTATAAAGGGGGGAAACTGGCCATGCTGGTCCTCCTGCCTAAAGAGGGCGGGCTTAACGGCCTTGAAAAAGAGCTGAGCGGGGACAAGCTAGCGGCGATACGCGCGGGGCTTGAGGAGCAGAAAGTTAAAGTCTTCCTGCCCCGGTTCAGTTTTAACTCCGGTTTTGTTCTTAAAGGGCCGCTTACCGCGCTGGGCATGCCGGCGGCCTTTACGGACGCCGCGGACTTTTCGGGCATGGACGGGTCAAAAAACCTTTACATACAGACAGCCGTGCACAAAGCTTTTGTGGAAGTTAACGAGGAGGGAACCGAGGCCGCCGCCGCTACGGGCGTGGCCATGGGGCTTAAATCAATGGCCTTTGACCTGTCCGTGTTCCGCGCCGACAGGCCCTTCCTGTTCTTTATAGAGGACTACTCCAGCGGGCTTATATTGTTTATGGGCCGGGTGGAAGATCCGACGAAAGAATAAACCGCGCAACAGGGGCCGGGGCGGCCGGGGTTCTGCTCCGCGCACCCCTTGCGGAAGGGGGGCCCCGCCTTGATTTCCCAGGCGGGGGGAAACCGGCGCAAGGGTTTCCATCTTCAGGGGTGCGCGGAGCAGAACCCCGGCCGCCCCTGCGGTTCGCGCCTCACTCCGTTTTAAACCCCGCTTTCTCTATAGCCGCCCTGATATCGGAAGGGGCGGCCTTCTTTTCGTCGAATTCCGCGGCCAGCTCGGCGCGCTCAAGGCTGGCCTCCGCCCAGACCACGCCGGGGACTTTTTTAACCGCCGTCTCCGCGCCCAGCTTGCAGCCTCCGCAGGACATGCCTTCAACTTTAATTATTATTTTCATAAATTCAACCTTTCAACTATTATGCCATAAGTTTCAAGAGCGGGAAAAGAACCTCCCGGCCCGCGGGAGCGGGCAACACGGGGCGTTAAAATAAATTTATACTTAAGGGCAAAACAAAGGCGGCGCAGAGAGACCGCGGGCCTGCCCGTTTCCGCCGGCCGCCCCTTTGCTATAATTTCCGGACATGGAAGCCACGGGTTTTGGGTATCCGCTTAGACTTGCCTTCATCTACGGGGCAAAACCGTCAGGCCATTACGCCGCGGCTAAAGCCGTGGCCGAGTTTCTGCCGCCGGGCATAATTGAACCAGTCTTTATAGACCTCTCGGAAGTCTATCCCAACTTCGGGCCCTTCGTGGCCAAAACCTACCTGCATCTGCTGAAAAGAACCCCGGCCATCTGGGACTATGTCTACGACAACGATTTTGTGGCTTTTGCCGCCGGCGCGTTCAAGGAAGCTATACTGCCGTTCTCCTCGCGCAGGCTGGCCGACCTCATGGTAAAAAAGAACATCCGCGCCGCCGTCTCCACCCAGGCCTTCAGCTCTTTGATGATCACGCAGAACCGGCGCCTGGCCCGCCTGCCGCTCTTCTCCATAGTAACCGACTTCTGCGCCCACACCTACTGGCCCGGCCAGGGAGTAAAGGCCTATTTCGTCCCCGAAAAAACAACCGCGGCGGCGCTAAGGGAAAAAGGCGTGCCGGCGGAAAATATTTTCCCTACCGGCATACCGGTACGCAAGGAATTTACCGTGCCGCAGCCGGAAAAAACCGCCGCGAGAAAAGAGCTGGGCCTGGCCCCGGCCCTGTTTACGGTGCTTATTACCGGCGGCAGCCGCGGGCTGGGCGACCTGCTGCCTGCGGCGCTGGCGCTAAGGCCGCTGCTGGGCCGCATACAGGTTATTGTGCTGTGCGGCAACAACCACAGGCTGGCCCGCCAGGCGGAAAAGGCGCCGGGCGCGAAAAAGTTCATGCGGTTTCTGGAATTTACCGACTCCCCGGCCCCTTATTACGCGGCCGCGGACCTGGTAATAGGCAAGCCTGGCGGCGTTACCCTCGCCGAAAGCATGGCCATGGCCAAGCCTTTTATAATTTATTCACCGCTGCCCGGACAGGAGGAAAGGAACACAACCTTTCTTTACCGGCACAGGCTGGCCGAGACCGCCGGCGCCCCGGCCGAGCTGGAGCCCCTGGTAAGAAAATACCTGGCCAGCCCGCGCTCGCTGCAGCAGGCCTCGCGCGACATGGCCGGGCAGGCGCGCCCGCACGCGGCCCGCGACATCGCCGCGAAGATCATACAACTGCTTACCGGCAACGGCGGTTAATAGCCGCAAAGAAGCGCGGGAAAGGGGCGGTAAAAAGCGGGGCGGGCTATAAATGTTGGGAAGTTTGCCGGGTTTTGGTATAATATAAAAGCAGTAAAAGTTAAGCGGTCCGCTGTTTTAATTTATGATCGGGGCGTGGCTCAGCTGGTAGAGCGCTCGCTTCGGGTGCGAGAGATCGTGAGTTCAAATCTCACCGCCCCGATTTTATTTATTCCGGACCGCCCGCAACTCCCCGCATTTCCTGTTTTTTCCTTTAACCTTGCACTGTCAACCCCGTAGCCTTGCCTACCGATATCCTTTTTAGTATTATTTAGTGCGGTTAACTATCAATTATGCGCTTAAGTTTTAGAATTTCAGGCAGGGTGCAGGGCGTCGGCTACCGCTGGTTCATTAAGGAAACAGCGGGGAAGTTCAAGATTTCCGGCTGGGTGCGCAACGCCTCCGACGGGGCAGTGGAAGGGGAAGCCCGGGGGGACATTCCCGCTATTGACGGCTTTCTTAAAGAAATAAAGACCGGGCATTCCTGGGCCGCGGTGGAGAGCGAGGAAACGCAGGAAATACTGGACCAGGAATCGACAGAAGACGGCTTTTACATAAAGCCGACAGTCTGACCGCCTGAAAGCGGCCGGCAGGGAGAGGGCAAATGGCTGAAGAAAAAGACAATGAAGAACGGGAGCAGGAAGCCCCGGAAAAAGAAGAAAAAGAAAAGGGCCCGGAAAAAGAAAAACTGGGCGCGATAAACATAGATTCCACCAACCAGTATATCCGCAAGATCAGCCAGATAGACCACAAGATCTCGCGCGAGGAATCGCACGAGCTGTGGAAGCGCGTTAAGCGCGGCGACCGCCGGGCCAAAGAGCGCATAATGGAGCTTAACCTTAAGCTGGTCATCCCCATCGCCAAGCGCTTCCTTTACCAGGGCGCCGACCTGATGGACCTGGTGGAAGAGGGCAACCTCGGCCTGCTGCACGCCATCGACAAATTCGAACCCAGCAAAGGCTACCGCTTTTCCACCTACGCCTCCTACTGGGTGGAGCAGTACGTGCGCCGCTCGGTGGAAGAGAATTCAAAGACCATCCGCATACCGCCGCACGCCTGGACGGCGCTAAGGAAGTGGCTTAAGCAGTGGGACGTCATGCACGGCAAAATGGGCCGCGACCCAACCATGGCCGAAATGGCCAAGCACATGCACTGGAACGCCAACCAGGTGCGCACGGCCCTTAACGCTTCGGAGATAGTAACCGGGCTGTCCTCCATGGAGACGCCGCTTTCAAGCGGCGGAGAAATGGACGACACCGTGGGCGACACCATAAAGGACACGGCGGCTTCCTCCCCCGACAACCTTATTTCCATCCTGCGCCTGCACGACGAGCTGAAAGACGCGCTGGTGGAGATAGGCGAGCGCGAGCGCATGATAGTGGAATACCGCTACGGCCTGACGGGCCAGACCCCCATGACTCTCAACGACATCGGCAAGAAGCTGGACCTTTCAAGGGAAAGGGTGCGCCAGATAGAAGAGCGGGCCCTCCTGCGCCTGCGCCGCGTAGCCGCTAAGATGGGCCTTATAGATCTGGGGCAGCGCCCCGACCACACCAACCTGCAGCCGGGCTGGCAGCAGCCGAAAGTTAAAACGGACATACTGGGCGACGCGATACCCACAAAACCTTATGTGCCGCGCGGCCAGACGAAGAAGAAAAAATAACCGGGAGTTTTTATGAACCCTGCAACCCTGAACTTGGCTTCAAAACTACAGTCCATTATCCGCGATGTACCCGACTTCCCCAAAAAAGGGATTATATTCAAAGATATCACGCCCCTGCTGGCGGACCCCGCCGCTTTCAGCGAAATGGTAAAACACTTCGCGCAACGCTTTAAGAAAGCCGGCATAACGAAAGTGCTGGGCATAGAGGCCCGCGGCTTCCTGCTGGCGGCCCCCATCGCCATGGAGCTGGGCGCCGGCCTTGTGCCCGTGCGCAAGAAAGGCAAACTGCCGTACAAAAGAGTTTCCGCCTCTTACGCCCTGGAGTACGGCGAAGACACCCTGGAAATACACGAGGACGCCGTAAGGCCGGGAGAAAAAGTGCTGATAGTGGACGACGTACTGGCCACCGGCGGCACCGCCGGCGCCGTCTGCGCCCTGGTGGAAAAACTCGGCGGCAAAGTGGAAGGCATAGCCATGCTGATAGAGCTGGAATTCCTCCACGGCCGCGCCAAACTGCCTGGCCGCGACATCTATTCTTTGATAAAATACTAGTTAGCCGCTCTATTGTCGTTTCTGTTCCGCGCAGTTTTCAGCTCCGCATACCGCTCCGGGTGGTTCAGCGCAGCGACCAAGCGAAGCGCAGGAAGCAAGCGACGACATAACGGAGGGCAGAGCCCTCCTTGTAGAGCACCGGGCGCTTACCTTATAAGCCCGGCGTTATTCGTCCCGTTCGCCTTGCAGTCGCGAACGGGATGCGAGCATGCCCCCGTCGTTCAACGGATAGGACGAGAGTTTCCTAAACTCCAAATAGAGGTTCGATTCCTCTCGGGGGCACCAGTTTTACGAAAGATAAGGAGTTAAAAGTATGCCCACTACATCTTGGATAGCCAGCGAGCGCGCCGACGGCGCCCCCACCAGATCCGACCAGGCCCTGGCCTGGATAAAGAAGAACCGCGAAACCTTTATAGGCTCGTTGGTAATAGCGCTGGCGGTAGTGCTTTTCGCCGTGTACTTCTTTGTGCATTACCGGGACCTGCGCGAAACGGCCTGGAAGAACCTTTTTATCGCCCAGCAGATAGGCTACGCCGGCAACATGGACCAGGCCCAGAAGCAGCTTGACGCCATTGAAACCACCTACGGCACTACCAGCGCCGGGACCTACGCTACCCTCACCCAGGGCGACATCCTGTTCGCGCAGGGGAAATTCAAGGAAGCCGGCGCGGCCTACACCAGGGCGCTGGCCTCAAAAGACCTGGGGCCTTTCGCGTCTTACAACCTGGGCAAGTGCAAGGAAGCCGACGGGGATTTTGCCGGGGCCCAGGCGCAGTACGCGGATTTCCTTTCAAAGAACCCGGACCAGTTTATGGCGCCGGAAGTACACGCCTCGCTGGCGCGCACGCAGGAACTGTCCGGCAAAGCCGACCTGGCCAAGGCCACTTATGAAAAGATAGTGCTGCTCTACCCGGACACCTTCTGGGCGGCCGCCGCCAAGGCCCGCCTGACCGGCCCCCAGCCCAAAGCAGCGCCGCAGCAGAAGCCCCAGGCCGTCCCCGCGGCGGCCCCCAAAGTTCCCGCTAAGAAGTAAATAGCCGCGCCTCCTAAAAAAGCCCGGCAAAACCTGCCGGGCTTTTTTATTTGGGAGCCGCCGTTCTTTGCCTTATAAGGCGTTAATATAGACATCTATTCCGCCCCGTGCCGCGGCAAATAATACACTTATATGGCAAGACGGGATTGACAGGCCGAAATGTTTTTGTAATAATAATATTGCTCTGTAGAGGAGGCTTCCGTGAAGCGAAAGGGAGCCCGCCAACCCCGGGGTTTAAGGGGGGAGCGGAGCGCCGGTTTAAGGCGCTTCTCCTGCAAGGCCGTAGGCCCTCAAAAGGGGCAGGCCCTAACTGTAAGGCTTTAAAACTTTACAGGGAGAGTAGTAGCCCGGCCGCAAGGCCGGGAAACAAGCCCCGGTAACGGGCTTACGACACAGTAAGGAGGAGTCTAATAAATGAAAAAAGTAATAGGAATGCTTGCGGTAGTCGCGTTCGCCAACTCAATGGCCAGCGCCGAACTGCTCAAGAACTTCAAAGCGGACGGTCAGGTTGACGTCCACGCTTACAGCGTGAACAACACTGACTTCAACAAGGGCAACAGCGACAAGACAGCCAACACCGACACCCGGGTTATGATCAATGCGGGCTTCGACCTGAACGAAGACGTGAACGCCGTTGTGTCCGTTGTTAAGAACAACCAGCAGTACGGTGCGGCCACCCGCCCCGAGAGCGCTCAGACGATCCTGAACCAGTTCTTCTTCCAGCAGGCTTACCTGAACCTGAAGAACGTGTTCGGCATAGACCACAAGCTCGGCCGCCAGTACTACGGCAATGCCGGCGATATGGTCGTATACTACGGCCCCGCCACCATGCCTTACACCGCCAAGTTCGCCCCTTCTATCGCCGCGATAGACGGCTGGACCGGCTGGTACAAGTTCAATGTCCTTAACAGGGACTGGAACGTGAACGCCATAATAGCGAAGCAGGCCATGGGCACCCCCTACCCCAGCAAAGACATCAACGTCACCGGCATCAACGCCAAGACCAACGTGGACCGCTGGAACCTGAACGCCTACTACTACCAGAAAGTTGACCAGACCGCCGCCAAGGCCGACTACCTGGATATAGCCGGCGCGCGCGCCAACTGGGAATGCATGTTCGTTAAGAACCTGAACATCGGCCTTGAGTACGATATGAACATGGGCAGGAACCGCTTCCTTGCCACTGATTATAAGGGCTATGCCTATAAGGCCAACGTGGACTACTCCATGGACCTCAAGGGCAAGCTGGCCTTCTCCGGCGAGTATGCCGCCCAGTCCGGCGACAAGAACCTCACCGACAAGAACGACAAGGCCTTCCAGGCCATCAACAGCGACTACCGCCCCGGCATCATAATGGGCTCCGGCTTTGTCGGCGGCGCCATATGGACTGCCGGCACCGGGCTCACCAACTACAACGTTGGCGCCAACTGGACCCCCGAGAAGCTTAACAAGCTGAACGTCGCCGCGAAGTACTACAACTTCGCCAACGCGGAAAAGAACACCGCTGCCGACAAACACCTCGGCAACGAGATAGACGCAATGGCCACCTGGACCCACTCCGCGAGCGTGTCCGTGAACGGCTACTACGCCATGTTCTCCCCCGAGAAGAAGAACCTCGGCGTCGGCGTAAAGCATGACACTGAAAACATGATGGGCGCGAACTTCAACGTGAAGTTCTAATTAACAAAGGTTAATTAATAAAGCCCCGGGGCCGCAAAGCCCCGGGGTTTTTATTTGCCCCTTAATAAGGTGAACCTTGTTTTTTTGTTATAATTAATACGATGAAAAGGCTGTCTTTACCGCTGTTTACACTTTGCTGTCTCCCGGCGGCTTTCGCCGTTAACGCCTCCGCCACCAAGCTGGACCTTTTCTCCGACGTTGAGCTGAAAGCGGCCAACTACCAGCACCTTATTTACGGCAAGACACAGACCTCCCAGCCGCTCTATTCCGAAGACGCAGCCCTCGGCTTCGTTATAAAGAACATCAAGCTGGAAAAAGCCCCGGAGTCCTCCATGGACGTGGGCATAGTGCTGCAGAGCATAGGCTCGGGCGCCTCCACCAACACCATCAATACGCCGCAGTTCACCGACGCCATCAGCCGCCTGCCCAGCTCCGACGGCACGCCGTTCATCCGCGAGGCCTACGTAAAGATCTACAAGTTCCTGCGCCCCAACATCACGGCCACTTTCGGCCGGCAGGACTTCACGCTGGGCCAGGGCATAACCCTTGACAGCGAGGACCTGGGCCTGCCCGGCGGCCGGCTTGAAATAGACCACCTTTACCACAACCTGAAGGCCGACCTGTTCTTTTTCCGGCCTTTCAGGACCGACCGCTACTACAAGGTTTACGGCGGTTCCGCCTATTACCCCGGCAACGAAGGCCTTTGGCAGGTTTACCATTTCTGGCAGCGCGACGACGGCCTCTACCAGGATATACTCTTTAACACCACTTCTAAAACCAAAAAGTTCACGGGCTTGCGCTATTTCCTGAGCCAGAACCAGCTGACTTTTGACGGAGAAGCCGTTATAGAACGCGGCACCGCGGATAAACCGGGGGGGAAATCCGGCAGCTACGCCGCCCACGCCTTCATGATGAAGGGCGCCTGGAACCAGGACCTGCCCTATTTCGGCAAGTCCAAGCTGAGGCTGGGCTACGGCAGATCCTCCGGCAGCGCGGGGGCCGGGGCCGCCACCGATAAAAATTTCTTCCCTGATTTCGGACGCAAATTCAACGGCATGGAGCGCGACGGCTACGGCGCCATAGCCGGGGCCAGCCTTTACGACATAATAAAGACCTCAAACACCGCCAACGGCCTGCCGGACGGAGTCTCCGGGCTGAATATAATAGATATAGGCGCGGACCTGCCGTATAAGAAACTGCTTCTGTCCGCCGACCTCTATAAGTTCAGGGCCTCCAAAAACGCCAGCGGCGGCTCGCTGCAGATAGCCGGAGAATGGGACCTGAAGGCGACCTACGCCCTTGGGGACAACCTGCGCTTAAACGTGGTCTACGCTGTTTTCACGCCGCTTGGCCTCTACCCCCTGGGTAAGCCGGCAAAACTCACCTACGGGTCAGTCTCGGCCCGCTTCTAATACGCTGTAACCCCGCCGCTACGCAACCCCGCGCCCGGTCGAAACCCTCCGGGCGCACCTTTTGCGCCACGGCCAATTTTCCCCCTGTAAAAAAAAGGGGGGGGGAGACCTGCCTTTCCCCTTTTCCCCCTTTCCCCCGCCGCAAAAAAGGCCGGGGGACAATGCAGTTATCCACAGGTTATTAACACTTGTTGACATATAGTTGACATATGATATCCATATATTGACATATAAAACAATATAGGCTAGAATTATGACATAAACCTTAAAAGGCCGCAAAAGGGGCCAGGGATAAGCAGCCGAAGAACAAAAAATCAGAGCAGAAAACGCTAAGGACCGGCAAACCATGAACTATAAGCTCAGAATAAAGCACCCGTCCGGCGCGGAGTTCGAGGCCGAAGGGCCGGCGGATTTCATTTCAGCCGAAAAAGAAGGCTTCCTGAGCCGTTTAGAGACAGGGGCCGGGGCGCCCGGAAAACTGCCGGAACGGCAAGCGGACAGCCAGGAGAACAATACCTGGAGCGCCATAGCCGAAGTCAAAAACGGCCTTACCATACTAAAGAACAAAAACCCCGGTCTGAAAGCCGGAGAGGCCGCGCTGCTGCTGCTGGCCGCCGAAAGGCAGCTGAACAAGACACAGAACCTGTCCGCCATTACCCTTTCAAAAGCCATAAAGGCTTCAGGCTACGCACCGGACCGCCTGGACCGCCTGCTGACAAAAGCCCTGAAAGAAGGCCTGGTCAAGGCCTCAGGCACCAAGAGAAACAGGACCTACAGCATAGCGGATAAGGGATTGGAGAGAGCATGGCTGGAAGCCAGGAAGCTGACATAAAGGACGGCGATTACCGGACAGGAAGATCAAACAAGGCAAAAAACAATCAAAAACACCCAAGCACCGGGCAGCAGCCGCAAGCCCGCAGCAGATCACCCAAAACACCACCAAAACAGTAGTAAACAGCCGTAAAGAGATCCGTCTCCCTTCTGGCAGAAAGTGCTTACGATAAGATATATTATGTTAACATAACCATCCCCCCGGAATTAACCCGCCTACCAATAAACATAATTAATATTTTTTAAATAATGCTTATTTTATAAGCATTATTTTGTATTATACAATACTGTTTATAGTATTTTATTAATAGCAGGCCAAAAACCGCCAAAACTCACGGGGCGGGTAAAATTTCTGTTTTTTATAATTCAGGATATTGCCAACTTTCAGCAAATCGTAAACCGGCGATCAGTAAAATCAGCCAAAGACAAGGACTTGTAAAAACACCATGAAAGACCCTTAAATTGAAATTCCGGAATACCGAAAAAGTTGCCTGATTTTTTAAATCCGTTAAAGGGCCTGGACGGGGCAGGATAGGCAAAGCCCGGTAAAGGCGCCCCCCCTCTAAAAACCCAGGATTCCCCGAAATGCCATAAGAACGCAATAACCGGCAGGCCGCGAAAGCAGCTAAAAAAACAAAAAATCAGCCTGATTTTGAGGAATTTAAAAATACCAGGAAGGAAACTGCGGGCAATGAAACGGCCAAGACCAGCTAATTTCCGGCTGACTAAAAAAACACCACCTAGGAGCCTGTCCGACATAAGCGATTTCGCCTGTAATTGCCGCTTTTGTCCTGCGCCTTTGCGACGCTCAACTTACAACCTCCGTCGAGGGTGCTCGTTTCGCGTCGCTTCGGCTCGGCTCCAAAATCGGCAATTTCGTCATGAAAGCCTTATGTCGGACAGGCTCCTAGCCTGGCTGAACCGCAACAGGCCGCGGAAAAGCCGGGCGGAACCGGGCCAGGCTATTTTACCGGGGGATTACAAAACACCAGGACAGGGCAAAGAACCGCCAAACACCCACAGGGAATCTCTTTGTTAGTGGGAAACATTATGGAAACCATGAAAAGGAAAGGGTAAAACGCGATATTATCGGGATCAAAGACATAAAAACAGGCTTAAAAGCGATCCCGGAAAGAGGAAAAGAGACATGAGCGCGTTTTTTAGTTTTTACCGCGGAAGGTAATTAATATTGAGGGAATTATCAGGAGATAGCCGGCCAGTAAGAGCGCGGGAGCTGCCACGGCCCAGGCGTTCTGCCCCCCCGGATCGACTTTGTGCAGCAGAGAATACCCGGAAATAATAAGAACCAGCGCGGAGGCCCAAAGAACGCGGCTAGTAACGCCTCCCCCGCCGCCGCCCGCCTCGGGCAGGGCCTGCCGGGAGGGAGAGCCCGGCTTTTCTGCGCCGGAAAGGCGCCCGCCGCGGTTTTGGAAAGGGATGCCGTCAGCATATTCGCCGCCGGCCGGAACCCGGCGCTTCTTCTTGGCCATAAGGGGTCCGGTGGAACTCAGGGCTTCTTCTGCTGCATCTTCTGCCTGGCCGCCAGGCGCTGGCGCGTAAAGTCCAGCATGCTCCTGTTCACCGGGTCCTTCTCCGCGTTGTAAAGTTCCTCAATAAATTGCAGGCTGCGGGCGTCTCCGACGGCGCCGACAACCTCCAGCGCCTGGTTTTTAAGGCTTATATCAGGAGATTTAACGAACTCATAGGAGGTAACAAGGCCCGCGGGGCTGCCCATTTTCGCCAGCGCCAGCGCCGCCTCAACCCTTACCGAGGGCTCTTCGGTCTTACCCAGGTGCTTTTCTATCTCCTTAGCGGAGGACTTGTCGCCGATGGCGCCAAGGGCCCTTACCGCCTCCAGGCGCGTGTATTTATCAGCGTCGGAGAGATAATGGAAAATAGCGGAGGACGCGTTGACGGACTGCAGCTGGCCCAGGGCTGAAATAGCCACGCGCCGCATAAGGGGTTCTGAAAGCAGGCCCATCAGGGCGTCCTCGGCCGGGGCGTACTTCATGGAGCCCAGCGTATTGGCCGCCGCGTAGCGCACGGAGTTAGAGGAGTCTTTTAGCGCTTTTATAAGGGCAGGGCCCGCGGAAGCGTCGAGCATATAGGAAAGGGAGCTGGCGGCCTGCTGGCGGACCAGCACATCTTTATCCTTCAGCAGCAGCTCCGAGATATTTCCGGTGGCTTGCTTATAAACCAGCTGGCAGAGGCCGTCAACCGCCGAGGAACGGACCGCGCCCGTCTCGTCGGAGAGGGCTTTTACCAGGTAAGGCCCGGCTTTCTGGTCGCGGCTGGCGCCCAGGAGATCCGCCCCCTGGCGGCGCAGCACGCTGTCTTTGGACCCAAGCTTTTCAACCGCTTCGTCAAAAGGGGAAGCGGGCGCGGTGGACTTAAGGACCGCGGCGGCAGGCGGCACGGCTTTGGGAGCCGCGGTGGAAACGGAAACTCCGCCGGGTTTAACGGCGGGCTTTACCGCGCGCTTAGCGGCGGATTTCCCCGCCGCCTTTTTAACCGCGGTACCTGAAGTTTTCAGCGGGGCGGTCTGGGCGCGGAGCGTAACCGCCGGCAGAAGCATCAGTGCGGCCGCCAGCGTAATAAATTTATTAGTTTTCATAATCAGATTCTAGTATATTCCCCCCGTATGTTGCCATACTCCGCGCCTTATCTCCGCATCCTCCGGCCCCCGCGGCCGCGCTAGGAGCCTGTCCGACATAAGGTTTGCATGACGAAATTTACGATTTTGGAGCCGAGCCGAAGCGGCGCGAAACGAGCACCCTCTACGGAGGTTGTAAGTTGAGCGTCGCGAAGGCGCAGGACAAAAGCGGCAATTGCAGGCGAAATCGCTTATGTCGGACAGGCTCCTAGAACAGCGGCCCCAGATAGACATAGAAAATCCTGCCGCCGTCGGAAGTGCGCACCGCGTAATCAAAGCTCAGCACCAGCTGGAAGGCCTGCAGCACGAAAGTGTGCACGTCCACCCCCAGCCCGACGGAAGTACGCACCTCGGAGCCGCTGAAATTTCCCAGCTCCGAAGCGCGGTCCCAGCCGTAAGCGGAATCCACGAAAAGCTTGCCGTAAATGCCTTTAAAATAAAAATCCGGGAACATGTACCACATGTAGTAATTCAGGTCCTTGAACAACGGCACGCGCAGTTCGGCGTTGTTCATGAACACCCCCGGCTTCTCCGTACTGTCCGCCGAACCCGCGAACCCGCGCACTCCGCCCAGCCCGCCGAAATTGAAGACGCGCCGGTCGCGCCCGGTGCTGCGCCCGGCCGTAAAACGGTCCACGAAGGCGGAACGCTTGGACAGGGGAAAATACTTCAGGTACTGCAGCACATAGGCGTCGTATTTTACATTGCCGCCGGCGGTATCAACGGCCTTGGCCCAGGAGAGTTCGGCGCGGGAACCGCGGTTGGCGGTAAGGTAAAGCCCGCTGACGGTGTCGCGCACATAGCTGGTTTCGAGCGAGCGCGTGCGCAGTCTCTCGGTATAGTCCAGCTCCTTGTACCGGTTGGTTTCGTTCTTAACCACGGCGAAAGCCTGCAGCCGGTGATAGCGGTCAAAAGGCCAGGCGGTGCCCAGGGCGTGGCGCGCGTAGCGCTTGTCGTATTTAAGGTCGGCGGAATCGACCGCGCCGTCGTAGGCCAGGGCGCTGGTCTGCAGAAAAACAGGCATCCGGTAACGGGCGTAGGAGTAGTTGGCCTGCAGGGAAAGGTAAGGCGAACCTGAATTATAATTAAGGTAGGCGCTGAAATTGTGGTTGCCCAGCATGTCGGAGGCCTGCCAGTAATTCATCCAGAATAACCCCCCCGGCACGGAAAAAAGGAAAGCCGGGAAAAAGAGATCGGTGGAGGCTTTGAATTTATAGGATTTAACCGTCCCGCTCGCGGCCTTGATCGCAAAACCTTCCTCCGCCCGAAGCGGCCCGGCGGGGGTATCTTCATAAAGGAAGTTCTGGGAGCCGGCGGAGTAGATGTCCATGCCGCCCCTGCGGAAGGCGGAAAAATAAATCTTCTCCCCGCAAACAGCCGGAGTAAAAATACCGCCGATACCGCGGGTAAGGCGGCGGACGCCCCCCGAAGCGCGGTCAAAAGAATAAAGATCAAAATCATAACCTGAATCGGAAATAAAATAAACCGAGGAACCGTCGGCTGAAAAGACCGGATCGTAGACGCTGCCGTCGGTAGTGGCGGCTATAGCGGGCTTGCCGGATCTGGGCAGGAAGCAGAGGGCGCGCGCCGGGCCGCTCGAAGTTTCAATTTCGCAGGAATAGGCCAGGCCGGACCCGTCGGGGGCGTAGGCCGGGGAAGCTTCGTCCTGCGCGCTGTCGGTAAGGCGGGCCGCCTGGGCGGCGGTAAGGGCCCCCCCTTGGGCAAGACGCTCCGTGCGCGCCTCGTAGATATCGTTAAATCCGCCGCGCATCCCTACAAAAGCCACCTTTTTACCGTCGGGGGAGAACACCGGCTGCCGCAGCTCCGCCAGCCCTTCTACGGACGCCCTGGAGACTTTGCCGGAGGAGGGTGCATACAGGAAAATATATTCCCGGTGGTTCTTCTGGCCGCTGAAGGCCAGGTACCCGCCGTCCGGGGACCAAGAAAGGCTCCGGAGGGGCTTTGTGAAGCGGCCATAGGGGATGTTCTCGGCGCCGGCTTCCAGGGCGGTAAGGATCTTCTCGCGCCCGCTGGCAAGCTCTTTCACGCGCAGGTCCGGCGGGTAGCCGTCGCGCGTAGAAAGATAGGCCAGTTTGGTCCCGTCGGGAGAAAGCGCCGGGCTTACGTTGAATTCCGGAATATTGTCGGAACCGGAAGTAAGGGCGGTCCCGTAAACAGAGGGCTCCTGCAGGCGCTCTTTTTTTACCTCCGCCAGGTATTTAAACTCCGTGTATTCGGCGAATTTATTTTCAAAGCCGCGCAGGTCCGTGCCTATCAGCAGGTTCAGCACCGCCCCGGCGTCGTAGCGGCTGCGGAAAAGCTCGATCATTTTGCCGGGTTTATCCGGGCCGTACTGCTCCGCCAGGAAGCGTATGGCCTGCGCGCCGGTCTTGTAGGCAAGCGTAGTCTGGTGGGGTTTAAGGTGGCCGAACTGGCTGAGGCGTTCAAGCGGGATCAGCCCCCCGGAAAGGGCGGCGTCGCGCACGTACATCTTTTCCACCGCGTAATCGCTAAGGCCGGTTTCATATTCCGCCATGCCTTCCATCATCCAGAGCGGGTAAACGAAAGTTTTAAGGATGCGCGCTGATTTCCAGAAGCCGTCTATCAGCACGCTGAACTGAAGCTCGTGGGCGAATTCATGCTCGATAACGTCCTTCAGCCAGCCCCTGGAACCGTCCGACCAGACCATAAAGCGGTCCTTGAAAGGCTCGGTAAGGCCGCCGATGCCGTCGGAGACGTCCGCCACGTTGGTCTGCTCCATGTCGTTTATGGAGCCATAGAGGAAGAAGGGAATACGCTTGACAAGGGCCGGGTTCAGGTCGGCGCTCTCGCGCCTGTAGGCGGCCTCCAGCACGCCGGAAGCGTAAGGCAGCCAGGGCTCGGAGCCGGCGTAATAATGAACGTCAAAATGCTCCGTGGCGTAGATCTTCCAGGCGAAGTCTTTTATTATTACTTTATTCTCGTCCAGCGCCACGGCGGCGCGCGGCAAGAACAGCAGAACGGCTAGCGCGGCAAAAGCGCGCAGGAGAATCCGCCGATAATCTGGTCTTGAGGACATTTCAGGGAGACAATTTTCCCCCGGCCTTTACTTCCGCCCGCCGCTTTTCACCGCCGGCTTCATCGTTTTTTTAAGCTTTACCAGCAGGCTGCGGCCCTCTTCGTGGGCGGGGGCAGCCTGCAGGAGCCGCTGGAGGCAGTCGTAAGCCCCGGCCGTGTCTTTATCCTTGTAAGAGGCGTCCGCGGCCAGCCAAAGCAGTTCGGCCTGGCCGGCAAAACCCGCGGCCATCTGGGAGGAGGCCGCGGCTTTCTTAAGAAAAAAAGAGGCTTTGGTATAATTCTTGATCTCGTAATTTATGCGGCCCTCCGCGTAATCGGCGAGGAATCCGCCGGCCTGGCCTTTAGCGCGCAGGTCCGCAAGCGCCGGGGCATAATCCAGATTGTTTTTCCAGCGGGCCAGCGCAAGATTTTCAAGGATCACCGGGTCGTCCTTGCCGTTTTTAAGCAGCGTTTCATATTCGCGCTCCGCCCCCGCGAAATCCCCGGAAGCGTAGCAGAGCTTGGCCAGCAGCATCCTGGCTTCGCCGTCGCCCGGGAAATTATTAAGGAACTTGCGGTATTCCTGCGCGGAAAAATCGTAGAGGCCGACCGACTGGTACATGCCGCCCAGATAAAAGGAGACGCGCGGGTCGCACAGCCCCAGCGCGCGGGCGCGCTCAAGGTCGGCTATAGCGCCTATGTAATGATCCTGGCCCAGCTGGTATTTAAGGCGGCCCGACTCCGCCAGCGCCAGCATGTCGTCGGGATCGGAGGCAATCGTTTTTGCCAGTTCGGCAAGCCTGCGCTCGGCTTTGGCCGCCCCCATGAAATCCCGGCTGGCACGCGGGAAATCCCGGTCCGGGCGGTTGGCGCGGTTGATAAAGATATAAAGCGCCGCCAGGAGACAGACCAGCCCCATGCTGAGCGGCGCGCCGTAAGAATGTAGAAACCCCGCTAACGCACCCCTGGCATGGCTGGTACGGGATTCATAACTCACCTTCATCCTCCGAGTTCTCCAGGAGGATCTGGCCGAGGGTAAGGGTAGGAGAACCCTTGAGGTACTGCTGTACTCGTTTTCTGTCTTCCTGTTCCTCGGAGCGCTTTATAGAAAGGGCCAGCCGGAAAGTCGAGGAATTTATCGCGATAACGACGCCGTTTATCTCCTGTCCCACTTTGGGTTCGCCGTCCGCGCCGTAATCTTCGGGGGCGACGAAGCCTTCCACCTGCTCGCCCACCGTAACCACGGCGCCTTCCTTGGAGACCGAGCTGACTTTGGCCTTGATACGGGCGAAGCGGGCGAACCGGCGCTTGAGCATGTCCACGGGGTTGGGCATAAGCTGCTTGAACCCGAAAGAAATTTTGCCGCCTTCGACATCTATCGAAAGCACCTTGCATTTAACCCGCTGGCCGCGCTTATATGATTTCAGCGCCTCCTGCGGGTCTTTCCAGGCGGCGTCCGACAGGCCGACAAAACCTTCGATCCCCTGGAACCGCACGGCTACCCCGTCTTCGGCGACTTTGGAAACCACGCCGCGCACTATCATCCCCGTCTGCACTTCCGTCATGATCCTGGTACGGCGCTCTTTTTCATCTTCCTCAAGCACCTGCCGCCTTGAGACCACCACCTTGCGGTCTTTCTCGCTGAAATCGGTTATGTAGAACTTGATCTTGGCGTTCGGCGGCAGGTAATGCCGGTGCGCGCCGCCCAGTTCGGACAGCGAAAGCGGCATAAACGCGCGCATGCCGGAAATATCCACGATATAGCCGCCCTTAACTATTTCGGTTACCTTGCCTTTAACCCTTTCCTTGGCTTCGAACATTTTCTTGGCCATTTCCAAGGCGGCCTTTTCACGGGCGCGGCGGTGGGACATCATGGTATAGCGGCCCTCGCCGCCTTTTTTATCCAGCACCGCCTGCACTTCGTCCCCCGGCGCCGGGGTTTTTTCATCCTGGAAGTCGGCCAGCGGGATGGCCGCCTCTTTTTTTTCGCCTATGTTGACCAGGACATATTCCTTGGTAACCTGGACCACGCTCACCGTCACGACGTCGCGCGAATAAACTTTTTTAGAAACCTCGGCTTCGGCTTTGAGCAGGTCGGCCATGGACATTTCGTCGCCGGGCTGCTGCGGCTCGCCCCCGCCCGCGCTCTGGCTGTCCGCTTTCTGTGTTTCGTTGGTTTCCATGTTAATACTGCTCCTCTGTTATAGAAAAAATATCCGTCATGACCGCTTCTGAAAATCGGGTATACGCGGCTTTAAGGTCCCCGTCTGCCGGGGCCTCGAAGCGTCTTATGCCGCCATACTTAATAGTTATTTTACCTAATTTTGAGAAATTATCGCTGTTAAAAATGCGCGCGCACAGCACCGGCGCCCCGGTTTTATGGGCTAGAAGGGCCACGCCGGCCTTAGGTTTCAGGTCACGGCCTTTGGCGCGGGTCCCTTCGGGAAAGATAGCGAGGCAGCCGCCGCGCTTCAGCGCGGTAAGGCAGCCGCGCAGCGCCCCCAGGTCGCCCCCGTCCCGGAAGCGGTCCACCGGGATAGCGCCCCAGCGCGGCAGGAAATAACCTAAGGGCCAGATGGAAAAAAGTTCCTTCTTGGCTATGGTGTTGGGCAGCCGGACAAGGGCCAGGAAGGAGAACAGGGCGGGCGGATCGGCGTTGGAAAGATGGTTGCAGGCTATTAGCAGCGGGCCGGAAGGAGGGACCTTTTCCTGTCCGATTATCTTTATGGAGTTGAACAGGCGGAAAAAAACCCGCATCGCCCAGTAGGTGATAAGCAGGGTTACGGGACGTTCTTCGTCAGGTGAAGCCGGCATTTAAATCGTCCTGCGGGCGCGCTCAAAAAGTTCCACTATGGCGGCCACCACCGCCTCCTGCGGCATGGCCGTAGAATCCAGGTAATGGGCGCCCGGAGCCTTTACCAGCGGGTTGTTCTTGCGCCCGGAATCCTGTGCGTCGCGCTTTACGATGAAAGCAAGTATCCGGCCGGGATCCGCTTCCTGCCCCCGGGCGCGCAACTGCGACACGCGCCGCTGCGCCCGCGCGGCCGGTGAAGCGTCAAGGTAGACTTTCAGTTCCGCGTCGGGGAAAACGTTAGAGCCGATATCGCGGCCTTCCATTACCACGCCGCCGTCAACCCCGGCCCTGCGCTGCATCTCGCGCATGAAAAACCGCACACCGGCGAGCTTGGCGATGCCGGAGGACGCCTTGCCCACGCACTCGTCCGTAAGCTCGCTTCCGAGCCTGCGCCCGTCCAGCGCCACGCCGGCCTCCGGGCCCTCCCCTTTTGGAAATTCCCACTTGAGGCGGCCGGCCAAAGCCACCAGCCCGGCCTCGTCCTCAAGGCCGCAGCCGAGTTCCAGCGCCTTCCAGGCGAGCGCGCGGTACATGCGCCCGGTGCTTACAAAACTGTAGCCGATACGCGAGGCGACCAGTTTGCCGACGGTGGACTTACCCACGCCGGCGGGGCCGTCTATCGCCACGATCAGGCCTTTCGGGCGGCTCACTTTACCAGCGCCGCCTTTTTGGGGAGGTTCGCCTCGTTCTCAAGCCCCAGCTTGCGCAGGGGCCGCACCCACTTGGTGAAATTGGAGGGTTTAAGTGAATATTCATGCACCAGGCGGGCGACCTCGCTGATGGGCTGGTAGCTTTCCCAGTTCAGGCGGAGTATGCGCACGCCCGCCTCTTCCATTTCCTCTATAAACTCGTAATAGTTCTCCTGCAGGCTTTTGAGGTACTCGGCGGAAATGCCTTTTTCCATATTACGGCCGCGCGCCTTTATACGGGCGATGGAAGTTTCCACGCGGCAGTCTAAAAAGATCATAAGCTGGGGGTAAACCATTTCCCGCAGGACCATGTTGTCGAACAGGTCCAGGTAGGTATTATAATCCATGTCGGAAATTATCTTGTCGGGGTGGCGGTTCAGCATGCGGGCAAAAATAGTGTCTTCCCAGATGGTGCGGTCCTGCACCACGCCGCGGATCTTGCCCAGGCTTATGCGGGAGACGAACTCGCGGTGCTGGCGGAAGCGGTGGTTTAAAAGCCAGACCTGCATAATGGTGCCGTACTTGCTCATATCGCCGTAGAAATGTTCAAGGTAGGGGTTGCCGCCGACCTCTTCCAGCACCGGCTCAAAATTAAGAGCCTTGGCCAGCTCCATCGTAAGGGTGGATTTCCCCACCCCGATTATCCCCGCTATGCCAATGTAGCCTTCAGCGAACATAAGTCACCCCTTGTAGTAAAGCGTAATTTAAAACATCGCAAAGCGCAAAGCGGGAAGCGAAAAGCGTGGTGAAGCCCGGGAACGTCTTTTAACGCCCCGCGGCCTGCGCCTCTTATCTTTTTGTTTCCACTTCCTGTTCTATTCCTTTTATCGCCAGCAGCACGTCGTCCGGATTGGAGGCGGAGTTGAGAATATCTTCCAGCTTCGCAAGCCCGTCCTTGTGCATTTTTACCAGGGACTGGTTGAAAGTCTGCATGCCGTAAAAACCGCCCTTGGCGATAGCCTGCGAAATGGCGTCTATGGTATTTTCGGCTATCATTTGTTTTATATGCGGTGTGGCTATCATTATCTCCACCGCCGGCAGCCGGCCCCCCTTGGAACAGGGCAGCAGGCGCTGGGAAACTATGCCCCTCAGGCTTTCGGAAAGCTGCATGCGGACCTGCACCTGCTGGTGGGGAGGGAACAGGTCGATAATGCGGGAAATTGTCTGTACCGCGTTCATCGTATGCAGGGTGGCCAGGACCAGGTGGCCGGTTTCAGCGGCCGTGATGGCTGCCTGGGTGGTTTCCAGATCGCGCATTTCCCCCACCATTATAACGTCGGGGTCCTGGCGCATGGCCGCGCGCAGCGCGTCGACGAAGGTGGTGGTGTCAGCGCCGATCTCGCGCTGGCTGACTATGCACTTCTTGTCCGAGAAAGCGAATTCTATGGGGTCCTCAACCGTGATGATATGCCCTTCCCAGGTCTGGTTAAGGTACTCTATCATGGCGGCCAGGGTTGAAGTTTTGCCGGAGCCGGTTATGCCGGTAACCAGTATAAGACCGCGTTCGTTCTGCAGCAGTTTTTTTATTGCGTCGACAGGCAGCTTCAGTTCTTCGAACGTGGGGATAGTCAGGGGAATGTGCCGGATAGCCACGCCTATTTTCCCCTTGTGGGTGAAGACGTTGAAACGAAAGCGGCCAAGCCCCCCCCCCTCGAAGGAGAAGTCGGCCTCGTGCTTTTCCGCGAAGATGGATTTAAGCCGCTGGTTCATCAGCGGGAAGATCATTTCCTCCACCTCTTTCTGCGTCATGTTGGAGGAATTGATGGGCGTGATGGCGCCGTTTATGCGGAGAAAAACCGGCGAATCACCGCGGATGTGGGTGTCGGAAGCCTTGTTCTGGACCATTACCTGCAAAAGGAGGTTGATTGTTATAGCCATAAATTATTTAAGCCGCCTTACCCCGCCCGAGCGGCGCAGGTAGGCCGGCTTGTCCAGGTCTTCCTCCGCCCCGGGCTGAGAGGCGGCAGCCGCCGGCAGAAAATCGTCGTCGAACCTGCGGCCGCGGCCGCGGCCCATGCCGCGGAGTTTCGCCAGGTCGCCTGAAAGTTCTCCGCGCATGGACGGGAAACCGGTGGCGATAACGGTTATTTTAATTTCGTCCCCGGCGGTCTCGTCGAAGACCTGCCCGTACTTTATAAAGACCTCGGGGTTGGCGTGCTTTATAATATACTCCATCGCCTCGTGGATCTCTATCATCTTGATGTCGGGCGAACTGGTGAAATTCACGAGAATACCCTTGGCCCCGTCCATTACCACGCTTTCAAGCATGGGGGAATTTACCGCGTTCTTGGCCGCCTCGAGGTGGCGGCCCTCCCCGCAGGCCCGGCCTATACCGATAAGGGCCTCCCCGGATTTGGTCATTATTTTTTTAACGTCCTGGAAGTCCACGTTAATGGCCCCGGCGCGGGTAATAACGTCGGAAATTCCCTGTATGGCCTGGCGCAGCACCTCGTCGGCCTTGCTGTAAGCTTCCTTGCTGGTGGTATCGCGCCCGGAGACGGAAAGAATGCGGTCGTTGGGAATAACCAGCAGGCAGTCGGCGTATTTGCGCAGTTCCAGTATGCCGGCCTGGGCCTGGTCGGCGCGCGCTTTCCCTTCGAAACCGAAAGGACGGGTGACCACGCCTATAACGAGGGCGCCGGGGTTTATTTCCTTGGCGGACTGCGCCACCACGGGAGCGGCTCCCGTGCCGGTTCCGCCGCCCATCCCCGCGGTCACAAAGATCAGGTCCGAACCGGACAGTGATTCCTTCAGCTGGTCCACGGATTCAAGCGCGGCGGCCCGTCCTTTGGCGGGGTCCCCTCCGACCCCCAGGCCCTTGGTAAGCGTCTCGCCTATCTGTATGCGGTTGGGCGCCTTGCTGCGGCGCAGGTCCTGGGCGTCGGTGTTGACCGCCACGAATTCCACAAGCCTGATGTCGGCCTCAACCATGCGGTTAACGGCGTTGCCGCCTCCGCCGCCTACCCCTACAACCTTTATAACGGCTTCGCGGTCGCGGAAATCGTTTTTATATCTTATCCTGTTTTCGAGCATAGAACTCCCCGCTAACGACCGCGAGCAGGAAAGCTAATCCGCATGCCTTCGCATTCCCGCTCTTCGCTTTCCTATTTGCATGTTCCTAGAACAGATCCTTGAACCACCGCCAGATTTTCTTTTCCATCGAACCGCCGCGCGCCGGGCCGGGCGAATCCGTGTTCCAGGCCTTAAGGTGCGGGTAACAGACAAGCGCCACCGCGCCCAGGTAAGGCTGGGTCATGTATTCTTCCGGGCACTGGAGTATTTCCTGGGCGGGCAGCCCCAGCCGGGCCTGGCTCAGGTCCAGCAGTTCCCGGGCCGCGTCGGGCATGCCTTTAAGGAGGGACGCGCCGCCGGTAAGGATAACTCCGCCGGGCAGCTCGGCGTAATTGGACCCCTGTATGGCCTGGTTTATTTTCTCAAAGATCTCTTCGGCGCGCGGCTGGATAAAGTCCAGCAGTTCCCTGGGCTTGACCACTTTCTTGGTCCTGGCGTCCAGCTTGGTTATGTTTATTACCTTATCCTCTTCCAGCATGGCGGAAAAGACGGCGCCGTGTTTTTCTTTTATCTCCTGGGCCGCGGACATGGTAGTGCCCAGGCCGTAGGCGATATCGCGGGTGATGTTGTCCCCCCCGACCTGTATCTCGCGTGAAAAATGGATGCTGCCTTCCGAGTAAATACCAACGGAGGTAGTCTGCCCGCCGAAATCCACGAGCAGGCAGCCGAGGTCTTTTTCCTCGTCGGAGACCACGAGCTCGCCCACAGCGAGCATCGTGTAAATAGGCGCGACCACGCGGAAACCGCCTTTCGAGACGGATTTCACGAGGTTGTTTATTATGGGGCTGGACGCCGTCACTATATGCACGCCCACTTCGAGCAGCGCCCCCTCCATGCCGATGGGGTTTGGCACGCCGCGCTGGCGGTCCAGGGAAAAACCCTGCGGGATAACGTGCAGTATCTCCCTGTCGGAGGAGAGCGGCACGGTCTTGGCGTTCTCTATGACGTTGGCTACGTCCTCGCTGGTTATTTCTTTGTCGGTCCGGGCTATGTTGTAGCCGCCCTTATTGTCAAACGCCTGGATATGCACGCCGCGCACCCCGAGGTAAACTTCGCCCACCACCTCGTTAGCCTTGCTTTCCGCGGCGTCCATCGCGTGCTCTATGGCGTGGGCGGTCTCCTCTATGTTCACAACGACGCCGCCTTTAAGGCCTTTGCAGGGAACGATAGCGCCGGCCAGCACGCGTATTTTGTTCTGTTCCTCGTCGCGCTCGGCTATAACGCAGGTAACCCTGCTTGAGCCCATGTCAAGCCCGGCGATGATCTCGGATTTTCCCATTTGAAGCTCCAGAAATATCAGCGGCCCTCTTTATTCAAAAATCCCGGTATTACCGGGCAAGGCGCCGCTTATTTTTTTAAGGACACAAAAATTTTGCCTTCTTTAAAAAGCCGCAGGTCATAACAGAAAGGACCGCGGCGTTTAACGGAGACGTCTTTGATTACTTGGTTCAATCTTATTACTTTTAGGCGGGTAAATTCAAATCCTCCCCAGAGAACCCCGGAACCGTCAGCCAGGTCCAGGCGGCACTCCACCCCCCCGGAAGAGCAGGAGAGCTTTACCGGCTGCACGGCAAACGACCGCAACCCGGGGGCGAGCTCCTTAAGAAAAGCCGCCAGCCCCGGGGCCGGGGAGGCCGCGCCGGAAATTTCGACCGGGAGGGCCGTGGATGCCGCCCCATAAAGATTTTCAGACAGCAGCCTCCCTGTAACCCCCAGGTACGCCGTGGCGCCGTTAAGAAGCACCGGGGAAACTACTTCTTCCGCCCTGGCTTTCATTTTCACCTTGCCGGTAAAGAAATTACGGTTCACGGCCGCGTAAGCGAGCCCCGGGTGAAGACGCCGCAGTTCCGACGAAAGGGACGCGCAGCGTTTTGAATTTAAAGATGAGTTAAGAACCGGGGAGAGCAGGCCGCGCGCGGCCGCGGAAACCCCGGGATAGGGACAATCGACTTCAAACGAAGAGGGGGCAAAAGAAAAGAAATTTAAAAGCGAAACGCCGCGCAAGGACTTGAAAGCGGCGGCGCAAAGCCAGCCGCCAAGCAGCAGGCAGAAAGTAAGCCCGGCCGCCGCGCCGCCGCGCCGCAGGAGCCGGTTGCGCACCTTGCCGCGCAAGCGCACCCTGAAATTTTTTCTGGCAGCCATTGTGGTATATTATATCCCTAATTTTTCCACTTAGCAAAAATTATCCGCAGGGCAGCTGCAAGCAGGGAGTATCTCAAGCCCGGTACTAGATCGGCCAGGGGGCCGGATAAGCAAAACCCTCTCGCAAGGCGCGGCTTGCATATGCGCCGCGCCTGAGAGCGGGAAGGGCGGCTGCGGTGTGGCCGGCCCTGTTTTTGCGTTCCGGCCCTCCGGCCGATCACCCCGGTTTCCCGTACGCGCCAAAGTATTTCTATACGGAAAAGAGAGCGCGGGAACCCCCCGTATGTTCAAAGAAGCTTATTTTTTGTACAATAATTACGCAGCAAAGCAGTTCAAGCGCCCGTAGCTCAGGGGTAGAGCATTCGCCTTTTAAGCGAGTGGCCGCGCGTTCGAATCGCGCCGGGCGCAACTGTTTTAAATGGGGATACGCACCAAATTAATAGTTTTTATGCTAGCGCTCCTGACGGCCATTTTCGCCGTTACGGCCTTCCTGTTCCTGCGCAACGAATGGGCGACCATCTCTTCCGCCAGCCAGCGCAAGAACCTGCAGATACTGCTGGCCATGTCCGAAGTCTGCAAGGAAATAAACGGCAATCCGGGCAAATCCTCCGCCTATAAATATTTTGAAAAGTTCCTTAAAACCCCGGAAATAATAAAAGTATCCTGCGCTGAAAAAGACGGCCGCGTCTTCATGGAAGACAGGTATTACAACCCGTACCCGACGGCGTTTCGGTACCTGGCCAGGAAATCCCCCCCCCCGTCTACGGGCGTTTGGGGAACGCAGACCGATAACGGAGTGGAAATACTAAAAGCCTCGCTCTCCGCCAAGGATAAAAAACGGCGTTATATAACCGCCCGCGTGGATTTCTCGCCCCAGCTGATCTACCAGGAAATGGACTCCGCCCTGCGCCAGTCTTCCGCGAGTTTTTTTATAATACTTTCGCTGGCCTTCGCCATAGGCTGCGTGGGAATACTTATAATAACCCGCGCCATAGCCGGCCCAATACAAGCCATGGCCGAAGCGGCCCGGATGATAGGCTCGGGCCGGCTTGACTACAGGATACCGATTACCGGCAAAGACGAAATGGGCATGCTGGCCTCGGAACTGAACGAGATGGCCTCCCGGCTGACCGAAGTTGACGAAATGAAGCGGGATTTTGTTTCGAGCATAACGCACGATCTGCGCTCTCCAGTTACCGGCATAGAGCTCTGCACTGACATTATCAGCGAGCTGGCCGAAAAGCGCGAATACGGCAGGATCCCGGAACAGGTGTTTTCAATAAACGAACACGCCCAGCGTCTTAATCTTTTTATAGACTCGCTGCTGGAAAGTTCAAAGATAGAATCCGGGAAGATGAAGCTGGAGCTTAAGCAGGTAAACCTCGAAGAACTTTCAGGCCGGGCGGTGCGGGCTTTCAAGGCTTACGCCGCGCAGAAAGGGCTGAAGCTGGAACTTATAGTGGGGGCCGAGATCCCGGATACCCGCGCGGACCCCGACAGGCTTTACCAGGTGCTGGCCAACGTCATAGGCAACGCCGTTAAATTCACCAACTCGGGAGAGGTCAGGGTCTTCGTGGAGGCCGGGCCGGGCAGTCAGAAGGTGAGGGTCTGCGACACCGGCATCGGCATACCTGCGGGAGAGATACAAAAACTCTTCAGCAAATTTTACCGCATAAATTCCGGCAGACGGGAACATCCTTCGGCCAGGCAGGGGACGGGCCTGGGCCTTTATATAGCCAAGTCCATAATCGAACTGCACGGCGGAAAAATAGAGGTCGCGAGCGAGCCGGGCAAGGGAAGCGTTTTTACCGTCTCCCTGCCGGCCTGAATTTCTATGACGCTTAAACAAACCGTACTGGTAATTGACGACGAGCTTGTACTTCTTAAAGCTGTAAAAGAGCGCCTGGAGCTGGAAAATTACAACGTACTTACCTGCACCAGCGCCGAGCTCGCCGTTGAAACCCTGGCGAGGTTCACCCCTGACCTGATGGTAGTAGACCTGCGGCTGCCGGGCATGAGCGGCCTGGATTTCTGCAGGCACGTGCGATCCTCCGAAGGCGCTTCGCGGCTGGTGCCGATAATCTTTCTGACCACGGACAGGAGCGAAGTGCACAAGGTGCTGGGGCTGGAGCTGGGGGGCGACGACTATATGACCAAGCCGTTCGGCCCGGCGGAATTTGTGGCCAGGGTGAAGGCCCTGATCAGGAGAAGCCTTTCGCACGGGGCCGGCGGCGAAGCGGAAGAAACCGCCGCCTCGGGGAGGCTGGCCATAAATTATACGCGGCACGAGGCCAAAATAGCCGGGCGCCCGCTTGAACTCTCTCCCAAGGAGTTTGAAATTCTCTACCTGCTGGTAAAAAAAAGCGGCAGGGTAATGACGCGGCAGTTTATAATGGAAAGGGTATGGGGCCGCGAGTACACGGACACCAGCCGGGTTATCGACACCCACATAAAGAACATACGCAAATGCCTGGGAACAATGCAGGAACGGCTTTTAACCGTGGAAGGCCTCGGTTATAAATGGGAAGGCCCCGCCTGATATGCCCCGGTCCACATGCTCCCCGGATAAAATTTGAAAGCCGGACACGTGGAATATGCTATAATGTGGGAAGTCCTAAAATTTTGGAAATAAAAAACGGAGGGGAATATAATGGCTTATAACAGGAAAGGTTTTACTTTGATAGAGTTGCTGGTGGTCGTGCTTATCATCGGCATCTTGGCGTCCATCGCCATACCGCAGTATATGAAAATAGTTGAAAAGAGCCGCTATTCAGAAGCTGTAACCATGTTTACCGAAATAGCTT
>JAVHRY010000120.1:0-1659 GCA_036171915.1 Elusimicrobiales bacterium
GGGCAGGAGGAGACCTGCGCCTGCACCTTCACCATGGCCTGGGTAAGCGCCTCGTTGGCCACGCTCCAGCCTATGCGGTAGCCGGTCATGGAAAAAGTCTTGGACACGCCGTTTATTGAAACGATAATGGACTCGTTCAAAGGCCGTTTAGAAAAGTTGAAAGCCGACGGGGCTTTCAGACCGTCGAATACCAGCCGGTTGTATATATCGTCCATCAGCAGGTAGATATTGCGCCCTTCGCAGACTTCAACCAGCTCGCGGATGAACGTCTCCGGGTAAACCTGGCCGGAAGGGTTATTGGGACTGTTGAGCATTATCGCCTTGGTGGCGCTGGTGAAGTGGGCTTCGATGTCGGCCACGGAGCACAGCAGTTCGCCCTTGGGCGGGCGCACTATCACCGGCATGCCGTAGGCCAGTTTCACCATTTCCGGGTAGCTCACCCAGTAAGGCGCGGGGAAAATGACCTGGTCGCCGGGGTCCACAACCGAAACGAGGAAATTATAAATGGCCTGCTTGGCGCCCGACGCCACCACTATATTCTTATTGCCGGGCTTAACGCCGTAATGCTTCTCGGTGTAGGCGCTTATTTCTTTTTTTAAAGGGAGGGTGCCGGAGGTGGGCGTGTAGCGCACGTAGCCGGCGTCCAGCATTTTTTTGCTTTCCTTAAAGGCGCCGGCCGGTATTTTCTCCTCGGGCTCGCCGCCGCCGAGGTGGATGACGGGTTTGCCTTCGGCTTTCAGGTTATTCGCCAGTTCGTTCAGTTTAAGCGTGGCCGATTGGCCGAGGGACAGAGCTAATCTGCTTAGGTTCATATTTTTGAGGGGTAAGAACCAGAAAAGATTTAAGGTGCGGGTGGGAATCGAACCCACGAATAAGAGTTTTGCAGACTCTCGCCTTACCACTTGGCCACCGCACCGTATCCCCATATATTACCAAACTTAAAGAAAAAAGGCATCCTTGGCCGCGGGGCACGGTTGCCGGGACGCGGCCCCTAAGGCTATAATAAAGGAAGGCCGGAGCACGGGCGCGCGGTGCGAAGGTTAAGACTCCGGGGTGGTTTATGTTCAAGAAAATACTATTGGTGGACGACGACAAACTGGTCCTTAACTCTACCCGCAGGTATCTGGAAGGGCAAGGGTTCAAGGTGGCGGCGGCCGGCAGCGGGGCCGAGGCCGTGGTGCTGGCGCGCGAATCCAAGCCGGACCTGCTTATTACCGACGCCGAGATGAAGGGGCTGGACGGGTTCACGCTCTGCAAGGTCGTTAAGGAAACCGAAGGCTACTCTAAGATCCCGGTAATAATAATTTCAGGCAGCAAGATAAGCGAGGACGACATCCTGGCCGGCTACAATAAAGGCGCCGACGACTATATCCTTAAACCTTTTTCTTTTCCCGTGCTGCTGGCCAAGATGAAGGCCGTGATGAAGCGCTATGAGGGCGTGGCGGAAAAGAACGAGAAGATAAACAAGCTGGGGATGGTAATAGACCCCGCGGGGCGCACCGTGGAGATAAAGGGCGCGGTTATAAACCTTACCCGCAAGGAATTCGACCTGTTGATGGCTTTGATAACGGAAGAGGGGCGCCTGCTGGGCATCCCCTACCTGCTGGAAACGGTCTGGGGCTACGACCCGGCCAGCTACAACGACCCGCACACCGTGGG
>JAVHRY010000121.1:0-29217 GCA_036171915.1 Elusimicrobiales bacterium
CCCCGCCAGGCGGGGCCCCCCCTTCCGCAAAGGGTTCGCGGGGCAAAACCCCGGCCAACCCCGCACATGAGTAGTTACCGGTCATTCCGGATCATAAATTTACTATTTACGCTATTTTCCAGCGGCGTTCTCCACCAGGCCGACCCCCGCCTTGAACGTCACGCGGGGCACGGCCTTTAGCCAGCTTTTTTTCAGAACCAGCTCCAGGTCGCGCTTGCCTGTTTCAGGCCTGAAGGCCAGGAAGTCCAGCACCCTGCCGCTTGAATGTATTTCCCCCAGGGCTTCGGCGAAAGAATCCCCCCCGGCAAGGTCCCGCTCCAGCGCCCGCGCGCAGATAAAGTCTTCCACGTGCGCGCGGTTGTAAAACAGGCAGGCCGGCACAATAAGGGTGGGCATGGGGTTGGCGCGGCAGTAGGAAACCAGCGCCGCAAAATTAGCGAAACAGCCTATTAAGATCTCTTTCGCCAGCAGCAGGGAAGCCGCGGCCGGCGACCCGGAATTTGTTACGGAAAGCGCGGGGCGGGAGGGATCCGAAGCGTAAAGCGCGGTGTAGGGGGAATTGTCGTACCTGTCGACTCCCGGGCCGAAATCAATTTCAGAGAAGAGGTCGGATTTTTTTTCAAGGCTCAGGGCCGCGAGGGCCCTTGCCGGCTCCGAGTACACCCGTACGTTCCCGCGGCCGCTTTCAAGCAGGGCGCAGATGGTGTTGGAAAACCTGAAAAGATCGATAACTATACCGCGGCCGCGCCAGACCCTGGCGTCGGCGGGCTCGAGCGCCACGCTGACTTTATTTTGCGGTCGGAGTGGAAGCGGCTGTGGCATATTTTATGGCGAGGGCGCTGACAAAAATTTCCGGCTCCTGGTAAACTCCCATCTGGGGGTCCCCGGTGGCATCTTCAACGGCTATAATAATGCCGTCCGCCCCGATCCCGGCCGCCGACTTGCGCGCCCCGATCTTTATTTTCTCAAGGGTATTATCTCCGGAGTCCGCACGGATCCTCTCACTGTGGATAATGCCTATCCCTCCCCAGGGCCTGGTTGTCTGGGACCGCGAAGAAAAAACCTCCACTTCGCGCCAGTCCCGCGGGGGAAACCAGGGCCCCACCTGTATAACGTCAAGCCGGGATGCCGCGCAAGCGCAGGCAAAAACGATGAAAAATAAAGCATAAAATCCGAAGGGCGGAGAGAAGCGCTTTTCTTTGCCGCGGTCTTCAGTTTTCATCCTTATCCTCGGGGAATTCGCGCGCTCCGGCCCTGCGGGCCCCGCTGCTCCAGCGGGCGCGGTTTCAGGGTCAGGGTTGATCCACTCCCAGGTCGCGGCAGATTTTCCTTACCGTAAAATCGGCGATCTCGGTATGCCTGGTTACCGGCACTTCCTTATTAGTCACAGGGTTCATGAAAACAGAATACTTCCCCCCCTCACGGGAGAGAACACAGCCCTTGCTTACAATATGCCTGACCAAGTCTTTGCGTTTCATATGCACCTCGCGGAGGCCGCGGAAAGAAGCGGCCTACGCCTACATTTTAGCAATTCTTGAGGCGGGGGAATAGCGAAGTAAAATGCGGCGGTCAGTCCGCGCTGCGGGGGATGCGGTCCACAAGTTTCCAGGCGACCTTGCTTTTGCCCGCCGCCACCTGGACAAAGGAGATGGTGCCGTCTTCCGCGCTCTCAAAAACCAGCAGGCTGCGCCCGCCGTCGTTAACTACGCCTTTGCATTGGCCGTAGGAGGCGGGGATGCCGCCGGAAACCGCGGGCTCGTCCTGTTCCCTGCCGGAAGCGGCGGAAAAGCGCCCCGTGTCCTCGATGTCGGCCTTTGAGTCTATCATCACCACGGATTCGTCCGCGTCGGAGTCCGCCTTTGCGGCAGCTTCCTCCTTGGCTGTTTGTTGGGCCTGGGCGGAAACCGCGGCAGCCGGCTTTACGGTTTTTGCCGGCCGCGCCGCTGCGCGCGGACTAGCGGCCTTGGGCTGTGCGGCCGGCTTGATAGCGGCCGCGGCAGCCGTGTTTTTGTCTGCCGGGACGGGGTCCTGGGCCCGGAGCGTTAACCCGCAAGAGAGCAGCAGCACCGCGAACAGAGTAGTTTTCATAATTTATCCCTCCTAAAATCTTTTCACGGCCACTGTCCCGGTCTTAATGCCCAGCAGTTTAAGCGCAAGGGCTGAAAACTTTTCCGGGGCGTCGCTGACTATGAACTCGGAGCGGCCGCGCCTGCCTGGGTTAAGCAGGCGGCGCCCCGCCAGCCCGGCCTGCGCGCCAGCGGCGGCCGCCAGGGCCGCATCCACTATGCGCGTTCCCGGCCCCATTACCCGGGCTATAACGTCCTTCATCAGGGGGTAATGGGTGCAGCCGAGTATGAGCGCGTCAAAATGCCGTTTACGGTAACCGGCAAGGTACTCCCTCGCCACCAGCTCCGCCAGCGGCTTTGAGGACCAGCCCTCTTCCACCAGCGGCACAAAAAGCGGGCAGGCCTTTTCGGTAACCTTAAGCCCACTGCCGGCGGCGGCCAGGGCTTTTGAATAAGCCCGGCTGTTGACCGTGGCGGAAGTCCCGGTAACCAGCACCTTCCCCCCGGGACGCACGGCCTTGAGGGCGGCCTCTACGCCCGGGGAGATTACGCCCAGCACCGGCACCGGGGAAACGGCGCGTATGGCGTCCAGCGCCAGCGAGGAGGCCGTGTTGCAGGCCACCACCAGCAGCTTGATCTTCTTTTTAAGCAGGAAAGAAGCGATTTCCTTAGAAAACGAAATTACGGCCCTGGCCGACTTGGTGCCGTAAGGCACGCGCGCGGTATCGCCGAAATAAATAAGGTTCTCGCCGGGCATCAGGGCCCGCAGCTCGCGGAAAACCGTAAGCCCGCCCAGTCCCGAGTCAAAAATGCCGATAGGCCTTTCGCTGTTCTTCATAGATCAGTCATCCGCAGCGGGTGTTTTTTTAAAAAGCCGGAAAAGGAGGCGCAGCCCGCTTTTCGCGCTTTCCGCTTTACGCTGCCCGGCTTCTTACTGCCACTTCTTTATTTCCGCGTACTTCATTACGGCCCTGTAAATAGCGTTGGCCACCTTGGTCCTGACCTTTTTGTTGTTCAGGTTCTTCTCGTCCGCGGAATTCGTCATAAACCCCATTTCCACCAGTATCCCGGGCGAGTACGTCCCCCGCAAAACGTAGAACGCGGCCTGCTTGACCCCGCGGTTGATAAAGGGCGTGCGCTTTTCCATTTCGGCGGTCACCAGGCCGGCCAGCTGGCCTCCCTCGTTAAGGTATTCGTTGCGGGCCAGCGAGTGCAGCAGCATCGCGGTCGCGTCCCCCTGCCCTCCCCCGTCCTCAAGCCCCACCACGGAGTTTTCATAATCCGCCACCTCGGCGGCGCCGGGGTCCGAGGCCTTCTCCGACATGAAGTAGACCTCAAAGCCCTTCTCGCGCCTGTCGCGCGAGGCGTTGGCGTGCAGGGAGATGAAAATGTCGGCTTTGAAATCATTAGCCAGCCTGGAGCGGTCGGAAAGCGGCACGAATGTATCATCGGAGCGCGTCAGCAGCACGTCGAAATTCTCTTCGCCCTTAAGCAGGTCGTAAAGCTCCCTGGCCAAAAGCAGGTTCAGCTCTTTTTCTTTCAGCCCGAAAAGTTTATGCCCGCCCGCGTCTTTGCCTCCGTGCCCCGCGTCCACTACTATTTTCTTGCGCGCGGACCGGTCCAGCGTTATCCTGTCCGGAATATTCATGGCGGCCGCCGGAACGCTTGAGACCGCGGCGCCTGAGGCGTCACCGCCGGGAGGTATAACTTTAACTTCCGGCTCCTGCCCGGAACTGATGGCCTGGGGCACAGGCTGCTGATTCTTTAAAACATCGATCACTATTCTGTCCGGGCCTGCGAGCTTGAAGACATTGACCTTCCCGAAATTGTCGTCCGGGTTTATGATCAGGCGGGCTACCTTGTTTTCCTGCACCAGGTCCACCCCGCGCACCACCCCGTCCCCGACGCTTATTTTTTCTTCCCCGTTGATAACGCCGCCGGGGACGCTTAAGGTGAACAGGTTATTCTCTTTCTGGGAAACCTGCCACTCCATGGGCTCCTCAAGGTAAAGCACCAGCCGGGTCTTATCCTGGTAGGAAAAGAAATTAACCGAGGTTATATTGATCTTCTGCAGGGCGCTCAGCGCGCCGGCGGCTTTATTGTAATCAAGCCTGAAGCCGAACGCGGAAGCGAAATATTTCGACACGAAAAAATCCAGCGCCAGAAAAGCCCTGCCGCCGCGCACTATCATCGGGTTGGGGAACTGCTCGGCCTCGTCGTTGATCAGGACAGAATCGGTTTTCATGAAGAAAACCACCTTATTGCCTTTTATCTGCAGCAGCAGCTTGCCGGAAACGGGATACCAGTAGATCTTGCCGCCTATCAGCCTGGCCGCCTTGGCCGAATCAAGATAAACAGCCCCGTTATAACTGTAAGTGCCTATCTTGCCGGTGTAAACCCCGTTCTTCATGTAGGTGATCTCGTCAACCCGAGCATGCGCCGGGGCGCAGAGCGACGCGGCCATGAACGAATACATAAGTAATATTTTAAACATATAGCTCCCCTGCCTTCGGCGTTATTTCAGAACTGCCCAGGCCGCCATGCGGCCCGGATTAGCCGGGGTTTTGCCCCGCCAACCCTCCGCCTGCGCAGTCGTGTTATTCCAATATGATCCTATAATCTTCCCAGGTCAACTGCGGGTCGCTCGCCAGCTTAACGCTGCGGTGTATATTCTTCTCCAGCATGGCCTGTTTCTTCTTCAGCACCTCGCATAAGATAGGATGCACCACGACGCGCAAATTGCCGCCGGGGCGGCCCATGGTTATATTGTGGATCTCGCGCTGAATATTTATGCGGATGCTTTCGCTAGAAAGCACGCGCCCCGAGCCGTGGCACTCCGGGCATTCCTCGGTAAGCAGGCTGACGGTGCTCTCGCGTTTGCGCTCGCGCGTCATTTCCACAAGCCCGAGGCGCGTCACCGGCAGTATGCGGATCTTGGCGCGGTCGCGGCTGACGGCGCTCTCCAGCGCCTCAACAAGTTTGCTGCGGTTGGACGCTTTTTTCATGTCGATAAAGTCTATTACTATTATGCCGCCGATATTGCGCAGCCGTAACTGGCGCGCCACTTCCTGCGCGGCCTCTATATTGGTGGCGGTAACGGTTTCCTCCTGGGATTTGGACCCGGTAAAGCGCCCGGTATTCACGTCTATGGCGCACAGGGATTCCGCCTCCTGGATGATGATGCTGCCCCCGTTAGGCAGCGGGATCTTGATCTTGCGCAGCTCGCCTAATTCTTTTTCAATATTAAAAGCCTTGAAGATGGGCGTTTTGCTGTCGTAAAACTTGATCCTGTCCTTGAGGTCCGGGGAAATTTTTGAGGCGAACTCCTCCACGTTCTGGAAGTCCTCCTTGTTGTCCAGCATATAGATGGCCGTGTCGTTCGAAAGGATATCCCGGGCCACCTGCATTGTCATGTCCATATCCTTGTGCAGCAGGCAGGGAGGCCTTGAAGTGTCAAAGCGGCCCTGCACCGTGTCCCACATCCGCAGCAGGTACTTCACCTCCCGTTCCAGCTCATCGGCGGTGGCGCCTTCGGCCTCGGTGCGGACTATGCAGCCCTTGGTGCCGAGCATTTTTGATTCCGAAATCTTGCGGATGATCTCGGAAAGGCGGCGGCGCTCGTCCGCGTTCTCTATGTTTTTGGAAACGCCCACGAAATCCTGGAACGGGGTCAGCACCAGGTAGCGGCCCGGCAGGGAAACGTCCATGGTCACTTTCATGCCTTTAGTGCTGATGGCGTCCTTGGTGACCTGCACCATAACTTCCTGCCCTTTTTTCAGCAATTTATCTATAGCCTCTTTCTGATTACCGAGAACGTCCGAGATGTAGATATAGGCGTTCTTTTCAAGGCCGATGTTCATGAAGGCGCTGGAAATGCCGGGCAATACGTTTTCAACCACGGCCTTGTAGATATTCCCCACGATATTGCCAGAACTCCTGCGCTCCCAGAACAGTTCGGCCAGCTTGCCGTCCTCAAGTATCGCTATCCGCGTTTCCTCAAAAGAGGTGTTCGCGAAAATTTCTTTTTTTACCTTTGCATTTGCCATAAAATTCTCCTTAAATACTTTCCACTTTAAATTCCTTACTAAAACACTTCCAATTTGCCGCTGGAATCCAGCCAATACAGTTCTTTTCTCACTATGCGCCTGAAAACCGGCGCTGCGCCCGACATTAACCCGGCGACGATCTCGGGCTTCACGTTAAGCCCCGGGACCAGCTTGAGCGTCAGCTTTAACAGCCCCGCCTCGGGGCTGAAAGAAGCCGCCAGGACCGGCGCGCGCGCGTCCAGGGTCTTGCGCTCCCCGGAGGGCTTTACCTTTTCATACGCCAGCTCCTTCAGGGCCATGAACGCATCCACGGCGGCCTGGGAAAAGCCCGGCTGGAAACCGGCTTCCATAAAATATTCAGCCGCGTTTACCGCGGCCTCTATGGACGGGAAAAAAACCGGGATGCGCCGGGCGGAAAGCAGGCGGAAGCGCCCGTCGTCAAGCGGCTGCATCCGCTCCAAAGCCGCGGCGTCCCTGGAGAACTCCTCCAGGTAAAGGTCCGCGTACTCGCACAGACTTTCGTGTCCCACTGAAACAGCCGGCCCGAAAGCCATGCGCGGAACCATTGCGCCGCCGTTCTTTGCGGGCCAGAACTTAAGGCCGCAAGCGGCGGCTCTGCCGCGCAGTATTTTGATCTGCTCCAGGTGTGACAGGTCCTTGGCGGCAGCCAGCCGCGCGAATTTAAACCTGATCCTGGATTTTGGGCCTTCGTTCATAAAATTTACCGAAACTTCAGACCAGCGTGTAGCGGCGCGCGTAAACCGACTCGGCGATGCCGATAGCCGCCATCGTGGCTACCAGGTTCGACCCGCCGTACGACAGCAGCGGGAGCGGTACGCCGGCCACCGGGACAAAGCCCAGCAGCATGCCCAAATTTATGCAAAAGTATACTATGAGCATTGAGAAAATACCGCAGTTTACCAGGTACCCGAAACGGTCCCGCGCCAGCCGCGCCCCCTGCATGAGGCGGCGCAGCATCAGGACATAAAGCCCTATCACCAGCAGCATGCCCCAAAAGCCCATTTCTTCCCCGACTACGGCCACAATAAAATCCGTGTGGCGCTCAGGCAGGAAACCAAGGCGCGACTGCGTGCCGGAGAAGATCCCGCGGCCGAGCACACCCCCGGAACCTATGGCTACGCGCGCCTGCAGCAGGTTGTAGCCCGCCCCGCGCGGGTCGGTTTCCGGGGAGAGAAAAACCTCCAGGCGCTTCTGCTGGTATTCCTTCATCTGCTTCTTCACCAGTACACCGGAGAAAAAGCCCAGAATTAAAACCAGGGCCACCCCGGCGAAATAAAGGCCTGGGACACCGGTGTAAAACTTGCAGGACAGGCGCCAGAGCACCCAGGCGCCGATAGCTATGATAGCAATAAAAACGGAGGCGTTCAGTACGGAGTCGGAAAGATGGAAAAAATAATACACAAGGGAGTTATCCATAAGCTCCGGGTTAAGGCTTATCAGGGCCCAGAGCCCCGGGAAAACGGCGGAAATAAAACCGTAGCCTAATATTATGGACAGGTGGAACAGGCTTGCCCCGGCGGAGTACAGCATCAGGATCGCCACCGGGAAAGTAAGGAGTATCGCTGAAAAGTCCGGTTGTTTTATCAGCAGTACAAAAACAGGCACGCAGAGCCCGAAAGCGCCCAGAACGGTTTGCAACTCTTTGATCTTGCCTATGCGCTTGTCCAGGTAATTTGCCAGGACCAGGATAAGACCTACCCTGGCGAATTCGGAAGGCTGTACCGAGAAAAAGGGCAGCCGGTACCAGGAGCGCGAGCCTTTGTCCACCACGCCGAAAACCAGAACCCCGGCCAGCATTACAAGCAGCGCGCCGTAGACATACTTCCACTGGTCCTGGTAGATCTGGTAGTTAAGGCTCCAGGCGGCGCCGAAAGCAAGCAGGCCCATCGGGATGGCTAAAAGCTGCACCCGCACGATCCTCGCCTGCTGCGGCAGCTCGGCCACGGAAGAGAACACCGCAGAGGTCCCTAACGCCAGCAGGATGATCATACTTAAAAACAGAGCCCAGTCCATGCGGGTTTTCTTAAGGCCGGCCTGCGGAGGAAAGATCACAGCGCCCCCTTGGGCGCCGGGGCGGGCGGAGTTTCAGGCGCCGGGTTTGCGCCGGCGGCGGGCCGGGGCGCTGCTTTGGCGGACAGGTCGCTGCGCAGGGCCGCCTCTATGACCGCCTTGGCTATCGGGGCGGCCGCGGAAGCGCCATGCACCCCATGTTCCACCAGCACCGCCACGGCGATCTTCGCCGGCTGGTCCCCCACGGTGGCGTAGGCCACGAACCAGGCGTGGTCCTTGCCCTGCGGATTCTGCGCAGAACCGGTCTTCCCGTAGATCTCGGCGCCGGTTATTTTAGCGGCCTGGCCGGTACCTTCGGACACCACGCTGTGCAGCCCCTCCCGAATAAGGGCCCAGGTTTCGTCTTTAAGTTCCACCCGGCTCAGCACTTCGGATTTACCGCGGTAAAGCAGCTGACCGTCGCTCCTCACTATTTTATCCACGTAATAAGGCCGGTGGAAGACCCCGCCGTTGGCTACGGCCGCTATCATCCCCGCGGCCTGTATCGGGGTCATAAGAGTTTCGCCCTGGCCGATGGAGAGGTTGAGCGTATCGCCGATAAACCAATAGCTTTTTTTGACGGCGCGCGGGCCGGGCCCGAACACGTTCCCCGCCCTTTCGTCCGGCAGGGCTATGCCAGAAGGCTGGCCCAGCCGGAAAAGCCTGGAGTATTTTTCTACCGTCATGGCGCCGGCGCGCTGCCCGGCGATATAAAAATACACGTCGCAGGAATTAGCGAGGCCGTTGATGAAATCCATTTTTTTGTGGCCCTTCTTATTCCAGCACTTAAAGACGCGGTCGCCGGCGTCATAAAAACCGGGGCAGTAAAAAGTTTCGTCCGGCTTCACCCGCCCCGACTCCAGGATAGCCGCGGAGGTGATGATCTTAAAAATTGAGCCCGGCGGGTAGCTTCCCTGTATGGCCACGTTGAATTCCGGCAGGATCTGCCCGGCGGGCAGCACGTCTTTTTCGGAACCGGAAAGCACGAACATATTGGGGTCGTAGCCCGGCGCCGAAGCGAAAGCTATAATAGCCCCGCTGCGCGGGTCCAGCGCCACCACCGCGCCCTTTCCGCTTATGGATTTTTTAAGGCCCTCCTCGGCGGCGGCCTGGGCCTTTGAATCCACCGTCAGGAAGATATCGGCCCCAGGCACCCATTTGCGGCTTTCAAGCACGCGGCTCAGCTTGCCGCGGGAATCCACTTCAAGATAGATCCCGCCGTCCTTGCCCTTTAATTCCCGCTCATAAGTTTTTTCCAGGCCGGCCTTCCCCACCCTGGAATCCATGGCATAATTCCTGTCCTTGGAACGCAAGGCCCAGTCCCTGGCGTCCATTTTGCTTATGTAACCGACCAAATGGCTCAGGTAGGCGCCGAAAGGGTAAAACCTGCGGGCCTCAACTATAATATCAATGCCCGGGTACACGGCCTTAAGCTCGGAAAGGGACAGCATGATCTTGGGCGGAAGGTTCTCCGCCAGGCGCACAGGTTTGCCCCGCGAGACCGCCCTGTATATCCCCCGGCGCAAATCCTCATAATCGCCGCCGAGCGGCCGGGCCAGGGTCCTGGCCATGTGGTCTATTTCAGCGTTCGTCCGGGAGGGGCCGGGGAAATAAATAAGGCTGAAAGAGGGCTTGCTGGTGGCGATGGCAACCTCGTCGGAGGAAAAGATCCTGCCGCGCGGAGCCGCCTGGGAGATGATCTGCGTACGGTTCCTTTCCGCTATTTCACGGTAATGAGCCGCGCCCAGCACCTGCAGGTTCACAAGGCGCAGCATAAAAAGCAGCGCCGCGCCGTAGGCGAGGGCCCAGATAAAATCAAGCCTTTCCTGGGGGATCTGGCGGTCTATCATTGCGCCACCGGCCCGGCCGCCTCGGCCGGAATATCATCCGCGGGCTGAACCCGCCAAAGGCCTGACGCGGCTGAAGAGGTCATAAGACGCCCGTCCTCCGCTTCAGCCGGAAAAAGACCTGGAACAAGGCGGGTGCCGCAATGGCGTTTAAAAAAGGCACAGCCAGCAGGGTTTTAAGGTCCAACGGGTTAACCCTCGCAAAAGCAAGGCTTAAGATCTGGTAAAAAAATATGCAGAACCAGGACAACAGCAGCGCCGCGACCAGCTGCGAAAAAAGATTGAACATATCGAAGTGCCGTTTCAGGAAGTAAACCCCGTAAACCAGCAGTGTATAGGTCAGCGCGTACCCGCCCAGCATGCCGGTCCCGAGCATATCGGCGTAGAGCCCCAGGAAAAAACACCAGACCGCCCCTTTAACCGGGCCCGCGATAATGGCGGCGCAAAGGGCCGCCGCGAAAATAAAATCGGGGGAAATCCCGTAAAAGGCCAGGTTTTGCGTCCACCACCAGTGGAAGCTGCCGACCGCAAGGTAAAGCAGGACTTCAAAGATCATCGTCATTTCGTTTCCACCCGCGCGGGGCCGCCCAGGTCCTCCGGGAGGTTGCGCTTCACCACAAAGACTTCTTTAAGCGTGTTCACGTTCACTGCGGGCGCCACGTCGGCGGTGATAAAATTCATAAAAGACTCGCGCTGGTAAACCTTCGTGACTTTACCCACGAGTATTCCCTGGGGAAAGAGCAACCCCGTAGGAGAAGTGACAAGCTCGGCCCCGACCGCAAGGCCGGTCTCTTCAGGCACATAATTAACATTAAGCAGCCAGGTTCCCCTGCCCTCGACAAGGGCCTCAAGCCCCGCAGGCGCGATAGCGCACACGGCGGACGCGGCGCTGTTCGTCAGCAGCAGCACTTTCGAAAATTTAGGATAAACCTCAAAGACGCGCCCGGCTAACCCGGCGCGTTCTTCCTGCATCCCCAGTACGGTGTCGTTTACCGCTATCCCGTCATCGGACCCCTTATCTATAAAAAACGAGCCGTACCAGTCGGCCGGGGTTTTATTTATGATCCGGGCCCAGGAACCCGACCAGGGCAGGCCGTGCGAAAGGTGAATTTCCCGTACAAGGCGCTCATTCTCGGCGGTAAGTACGGAGGCGCTTTGCAGAGCCACTTGCGCCTCCCTGAGCCTGGTTTTAAGCTTGCGGTTTTCCTGGTCGGTTTCAAGCAGGGCCACAAAATTAGCGGGGACATTACGGATAAAATACCCGTATTTCGCGCCATAATGCAGCGAAGGGTAAAGGCTGTAGCTCAGCGCGATACGCGCCGTGTGAGCCGGTTTGGAAGCTGGAAAAAGCAACAGGAGGATAGAAATAACGACAAAAAAAACTATAGCGTAGTTGGATGCGTCCTTTTCTCTGCTCATCGTAGTCCCCATAGGGACCCGCCTCTCACAACGAAGCTTGCTTAGCTCCGGTATGATTTAAGGAATTCGGGCCGCTGCTGGATCTTATCCAGTTCTTCAAGATACTTACCGCAGCCCAAGGCGACACAGCTTAAAGGATCGGCAGCCCTGTGGACGGGCAGTTCTGTTTCCTGCCGGATGAGCTCGGGGAAGCCGCGCAGCAGCGATCCCCCGCCCGCCAGCACCATCCCGCGGTCCACGAGGTCCGAGGAAAGTTCAGGAGGCGTCTCTTCCAGCACCTGCTTGATGATGTCCACAATAAGCTGGACAGGCTCCATCAGAGCCTGCCTTATCTCTTCCGAAGTAACAAGAATCGTCTTGGGCAGCCCCTTGGCCTGGTCCCTGCCCTTAACTTCAATTGTTTTTTCTTCTTTTAAAGGGAAAACCGATCCGATCTGTATCTTAACCTCTTCCGCGGTAGTTTCGCCTATGACTAAATTGTGCTTGCGCCGGAAATACTGCACGATGCAGTCGTCCATCTCGTCGCCGGCCACGTCGAGGGATTTCGCAACCACCATGCCGCCCAGGGAGATGACCGCCACCTCGGTGGTGCCGCCGCCGATGTCGCAGATCATGCTCGCATGCGGCTCCGAAACGGGAAGGTCGGAACCTATGGCGGCGGCCATCGGCTCCTCTATCAGCGCGACCTCGCGGGCGCCCGCCTGCTCGGCGGATTCCTGCACGGCGCGCTTCTCAACTTCGGTGATGCCTGAAGGGATGCCTATCACTATCCGGGGGTGCAGGAGGCTTCTCCGGTTGTGCACCTTGCGGATAAAGTACTTGATCATTTCCTGGGTAACTTCGAAGTCCGCTATAACGCCGTTCCTCAGGGGACGCACGGCCACAATGTTGGACGGGGTGCGGCCAAGCATCAGCTTCGCTTCGGACCCTACCGCCAGGACTTTGTGCCTGTTCTTATCTATAGCCACCACGGAAGGCTCGCGCAACACTATCCCCTTGCCTTTAACATAAACAAGAGTGTTCGCGGTACCGAGGTCTATCCCAATGTCGTTTGAAAATAGACTGAAGAAGTAGTCGAACATGCCCATTTAGACCAGTTTAACCAGCGCCTTTTCGGCCGCGTCGCCCCTGCGGGCGCCAAGCTTGAGAATGCGGGTAAAACCGCCGGGCCGCTCCTTGTAGCGCGGGGCGAGCACGTCAAAGACCTTGTGGTAAACAACCTTATCTTTTACGACCTGCCGCACCTGGATATACCGGCCGTTCTTAGCGTCGGCGATCACACGCTCTACTACGCGCCGGAGTTCCTTGGCCTTGGGGAGGGTGGTCTCCACCTTCTCGTGCTGCAGGAGGCTTGTGGCCATATTGGAGAACATCGCGCGGCGGTGTGAACCGGTCCGTGAAAGCTTTCTTGCGCCCAGATTTCTTATCATAAGAGTTCCTTCTTAACAGCAGGGAAAGGCGTTGGCAGCGGCAGAGTGAGAAACCACGGCTGCTTTGCCTTATACCTGATCCCCGTCCTATTAGTCTATCTTCATTCCGAGGTCAAGGCCCATTTCTTTAAGTTTTTCCTTGATCTCGTCCAAAGATTTCTGCCCGAAATTCTTTACAGACAGCAAATCGTCCTCGGATTTGCGGACCAGCTCCCCGATGGTGCGGATGCCGGCGACTTTAAGACAGTTCGAAGCGCGCGAAGAAAGTTCTATCATCTCCACACCCTGTTCAAACTTGCCGGAGGGCTCCCCGGCCGTCTCTTTTTTAGCTTCCTCGGCCTTGGCCGGCTCCTTCGCTACTTCCTCCGCCGGGAGAAAAGGCATTATGGAGCGGCGGAGCAGCGAAGCCGTGTTGTTTACGGCGTCGGAGGGCGTCATGGTCCCGTCGGTCCAGACCTCGATCACCAGTTTATCGTAGTCGGTACGCTGCCCGACGCGGGCGTTTTCCACCGTGTAATGCACTTTCTGTATCGGGGAAAAAATGGCGTCCATCGGGATAAATTCCATCGGCAGGTTCATCCTGGTGCGTATTTCCTCGGAAGTAAGATAGCCTGAACCGCGGGCGATCTCAAGTTCCGCCTCGAACTCGGCCCCTGACTCCACGTGGGCGATAACGAGGTCCTTGTTAATTACCTCGACGTTGGAGTTTTCCCGGATATCCGAAGCCTTGACTTCTTTTTTACCCTTAAGGGAGATCAGCACCGTCTCGGGCCCTTCACCACTAAGGCGGACGCGTAATTTTTTAAGGTTGAGTATGATGTTAACGACGTCTTCCTGAACCCCGTTTATGGCGGCATACTCGTGCCTTGCTCCTTTTATGCGCACCGCGACCACCGCCGCGCCGTCAAGGCTTGAAAGCAGTATGCGGCGCAACGAGTTGCCGATGGTGTGGCCGTAGCCTTTTTCGTAAGGCTCGGCCGTGAACTTAGCGTAATTTCCGGTCTTGGTCTTATCCTCAACGCTCAGTGCTTCGGGAATAACCAGTTGTTTTGAAAAAGTTGCCATTTATTAAAAGCCTCCGCTTACTTGGAATAGAATTCTACCACGAGCTGCTCATCGACGGAGATGCTTGACTCCGCGCGGTCCGGCCAGCGGACCAGCTTGCCTTTTTTGGAACCGGAGTCCCAGGAAAGGAAGCTCGGCCTCTGGGCCGCCTTCTCGGCGTGCTCAAGCCCCTGTTTTACAAGGACGGTCTCCGCGGTTTTGGGGTTAATCCCCACTTCGTCCCCGGGTTTCAAGATGCAGGACGCGATATCCACCGTCCGGCCGTTCACGTTTATATGCCCGTGGTTGACCAGCTGGCGGGCGGCCTTCAGAGAAACCGCGAAACCGAGGCGTCTGACGATATTGTCAAGCCGTACTTCCAGCAAGCGCAGCAGCGTGGCCCCTGTCTGGCCCTTGTCCTTGGAAGCTTTGGCGAAGAAGCGCTTAAATTGAGCCTCTGTGATCTGCGCGCTCTGGCGCGCAACCTGCTTGGCGCGCAGGTGTTTGCCGTAATCCGACACCTTGTTGCGCCGCCCTCCGGGAGCGAAATGCTTCTCTTTGGAAGCGTTCTGACGGTCCACCGGGCAATTGCTGAGACATTTGGTTCCCTTAAGGAACATCTTCTGCGTTATTTTCCTGCATTTTTTGCAGCTGGGGCCAGTATATCGCGACATTAATCCTCCAAAAAATACTTAGCTGAATCATGAGCGGGGAGCGAACAGGCGCTGCGGGCCCTGTCCGTTTTCCGCTGTTATTACACCCTGCGCGCCTTGGGAGGCCTGCAGCCGTTGTGGGGAATAGGCGTTATGTCTTTTATGGACACCACGTGTATGCCGCTCTGCGCCACGGTGCGTATGGCCGTTTCACGGCCGGGGCCGGGCCCGCTTACGAAAACCATGGCCTGTTTTACGCCATACTCGGCGGCGCGGGCGGAAGCCTTGGACGCCGTGATCTGGGCCGCAAAAGGAGTACCCTTCTTGGTGCCGCGGAAGCCGTTGCCTCCGGACGTAGACCAGGCGATAACATTACCCTTCTCATCGGTGAAGGTGAGCATGGTATTGTTGAAAGAACAGTTTATATAGACCCTCGCGAACGCCACCGTGCGGTAACGGCGCTTGGCCTGGATCTTTTGTTCCGGTTTTTTAATCCCGTCCTGGGGCTGCTGTGTATTTTTTTCGTCTGCCATATTTTAAATTATCCTCCGTAGTTCCCCCGCATAAGGCGGGGAGGCCGTCAGGCCTTTGCCACCGGCGCCGCAGCGGCTTTCGCGGCTGCCCCGACAGTGCGTCTGCGCCCGCGGCGTGTGCGGGCATTGGTGCGAGTGCGCTGCCCGCGGGCGGGCAGGTTCCTTCTGTGCCGGTAGCCGCGGTAGCTGGCTATTTCCACGTAGCGCTTTATGTTGGCGGTAACTTCGCGGCGAAGTTCCCCTTCCACCTTGTACTCTTTGGAAATGTAGGAGTTCAAAACCCCGATCTGGTCCTCCGTGAGGTCCTTCACCCGCATATCCGGGTTTATCTGGTTTTTAAGAGCCTCCAGGATCTTGCCGGCCATAGGCCTGCCTATCCCGTACACATAGGCCAAAGCGATGCTTATCTTCTTCTCTCTCGGTAAGTCTATACCTGCGATACGTGCCATACTTTCTCCTTGTTAATCCGTAAATAGTGAACCGGACGTCTTAAATAGTTCGTACGGAACCAGCTTACACCCTCTTATTCTCCCACCGGCCGGCTATTCACAATACGCTGTTTCACGCCGTTATCCCTGGCGCTGTTTGTGGCGGGGGTCGGTGCAAATAACGCGCACTACGCCTTTGCGCTTTACTATTTTACATTTTACGCAAATTTTCTTAACGCTCGCTCTTACTTTCATTGAATTACCTCGCAGCTGGCGGCCGCCCCGCCGGATTATTTTTCCCGGTAAACTATCCGGCCTTTGCTAAGGTCGTACGGAGACAGCTCAAGTTTAACTTTGTCGCCGGGGAGTATCTTTATATGATGTATGCGCATCTTGCCGGAAATAATTCCGAGTATTGTTTTACCGGGAGCTATTTCAATTTTAAAAGTCGCGTTGGGCAGTGATTCTTTTACAATACCCTCTATCTCTATTTTCTCGCTGTTTTCAACCATATCATTATATTATACCAAAATATCGTCGTAAGCCGTAACTTAGGAGGCAGGTTTTCCCTTTACCTATAGGCCCGGAACCGCTTGCGTCACGCTCAGAATATCGCACCCGTCCGCGGTGACGGCCACGGTATGCTCGAAATGGGCGGCCAGACTTCCGTCGGCGGAAACCGCCGTCCAACCGTCATTCTTCACCACGATCTCCGCCCGGCCCAGGCACAACATCGGCTCTATGGCCAGCGTCATGCCGGCTTTAAGCACCGGGCCGGACCCGGGCCGCCCGAAATTAGGGATAGAGGGGGCTTCGTGCAGGTGCCGGCCTATGCCGTGCCCGGTGAATTCATGCACCACCGACATGCCGTTCTTCACCGCGAACTCCTCAACCGCGTGGGAGACTTCTCCTAGCCTTGCGCCGGCTTTCACCTTTGAAAGACCTATCTCAAGCGAACGGCGGGTAACATCCATAAGGCGCTGCGCGGGAGCTTTTACTTTTCCGGCCGCCACGGTTATGGCCGCGTCGCCGTAAAAACCTTCCAGGACCGCGCCCATATCAAGGCTTACGATATCGCCTTCTTTAATGAACCGTTTAGGGCTGGGGATGCCATGCACGACCTCTTCGTTTATAGAGACGCAAAGCGTGGCCGGGTAGCCGCGGTATCCCAGGAAAGCCGGCACAGCCCCCAGGTCCCGCACCCGCTTCTCCGCGAAACTGTCCAGTTCAGCCGTGGAAACACCGGGCTTTACCAGACCTTTAAGTTGTAAAAGAACTTTCGCCACTATGCCGTTCGCCCTGCGCATGCTTTCTATCTCGGCCGGGCTTTTGATCTCTATCATGGGCGGACTTTCCCTTTAAGAAGCTTTTCAACTTCTCCGGCCACCAGCGCCGACTCCCTGCTGCCGTCCACTTTTGTAAAACTGCCGGAGGACCTGTAATACGCGAGCAGCGGCTCGGTCTGGTCCTTGTAAACCTGTATGCGCCGCGCTATAACTTCCGCCTTGTCGTCGGCGCGTATCGTGAGCGGCTTGCCGCAGACGTCGCAGACGCCCTCTTTGGCCGGAGGATTTGTTATGGCGTTGTAGATCTTTCCGCAGCCGGAACAGGTGCGCCTGGCGCCGAGGCGCCGCGCGACTTCTTCTTCGGGGACATCCAGGAAAACCACCGCGTCTATGGCCTGCCCGCGGGAGGAAAACCAGACATCCAGGCCCTCGGCCTGTTCAACCGTGCGAGGGAAGCCGTCGAACAGCAAGCCCCGCGTCTCTTTGCCCAGCCTGGCCTTGAGCACTTCAAGGACGACGCCGTCCGGCACCAGGCGGCCGGCTGAAAGATAGCCCGCCACCTTCTGCCCCAGTTCGGTCTTGGAGGCCAGTTCCTCGCGGAAAATATCTCCGGTAGAAACGTGGAAGAGCCCGAGTTTTTGAGAAAGAACCTTTGCCTGCGTCCCTTTTCCGGAACCAGGGTAGCCCAACAAAATTATGTTCATAATGCGATTAGAAAAGACCGCAAAGCGGAAACAGTTTCTTATGCGGTTACGTTTTACGCTTCGCGCTTCCTGTCCTCAGCTTCCGACGTTAAACCAGCGTCCCTTAACGCGGGAATTCTTATAAAAGCCCTCGTAATTGCGCATCACAAGGTGCGCCTCGGTCTGCGCTATAGTGTCAAGCGCCACGCCGACGACTATCAGCAGCGAGGTGCCGCCGAAATAGAACGGCACATTAAATTTAACGCGCAGGTAATCGGGCAGCACCGCTATCATGGAGACGAACAGCGCGCCGGCCAGGGTTATGCGGTTCATTACCCATTCGATATGGGTGGCGGTAGGTTCGCCCGGCCGGATACCGGGGATAAACCCGCCCCATTTTTTCATGTTATCCGCCAGGTCTTTCGGGTTGATGCTGACCGAGTTGTAGAAATAGCAGAAGAACACGATCAGGGCCACGTAGATCAGCTGGTACCATATACTGGTATGGTTCAGCACGCTCATGAGCTTCTGCGCCCACGGCGCGGAGGGGTTGAAGGACCCTATCGTGTAGGGAACGCTCAACAGCGAGATGGCGAAGATGACGGCGATAACGCCTGACTGGTCAACTTTGAGCGGCAGAAAAGTCGAGGCGCCGCCGTACATTTTCCGGCCTACCATGCGCTGGGCGTACTGCACCGGGATCTTGCGCTGCGCGGTTTCGACCCAGATGGTAAAAGCCACTATAGCCAGCACCATGGCCACTATAAGGATGGCGGTAAGCAGGCTGAGTTCGTCTATCTGTATGAGCTTTATCATATCCAGCACGGCGGAGGGAAGCCTGTCCACGATGCCGGCGAATATAATGAGGGAAATGCCGTTGCCTATCCCGCGCTCGGTGATCTGCTCTCCCAGCCACATGACGAAGATGGTGCCGGTGACCAGCGTAAGAACGGTGACGAAGTAGAAACCGAAAGTCGGGTTGCTGACTATGGCGGGGCCGCCGCCGGAGCCCATCTTGGTAAGCGCTATGGTGAGACCCATAGACTGGAAGGCGGCCAGGAAAAGCGTGAACACGCGCGTGAACTGCACTATTTTTTTCCGGCCGGACTCGCCTTCTTTCTGCAGGCGGTCCAGTATGGGGAACACGTGCGCGCCCTGCACCAGGCTCATTATAATGGACGCGTTGATGTAAGGCATGACGCCCATCGAGAAGATGGAGAACCTGCTCAGCGCGCCGCCGGAAAAAATATCCAGGAAACCCAGCAGAGAACCCTTCTGGGATTCAAAGAGGGCCTGCAGGGCTGCGGTATTTATGCCCGGTATCGGGATGGTGGCGCCCAGGCGGTAGACCGCCAGCGAGCCCAGCACGAAAAATATCCGCTTCTTAAGATCCTGGATCTTAAAAATGTCGGTTATCTGTTGCATTATTTCTTACCTGTTTTGGCTTTATTTTTAAAATTCTGCTTAGCTAAGGCCTGTGCCGCCACTTTCGCGTCCTTGCCCTCCCGGATCCCCGGCAGCAGCGTGGTTTTTCCGCCGGCCTTGATTATTTTTTCGGCCGCGCCTTTGGAAAACGAGTGGGCTGTAACGTTGAACGCCTTGGTAAGTTCCCCGTTGCCGAGGACCTTCACCAGTTTGTCGTGCTTAACAAGCCTGCGCTTGAGCATGTCCACCGGGGCAATAGCGGCTCCGGCCGGAAAATATTTCTCAAGAGAGGAGATATTGACCCATTCATATTCCACGCGGAACTGGGCGTTGCTGAAACCGCTCTTGGGAATGCGGCGGAGCAGCGGCGTCTGGCCGCCTTCGAAACCGATGGGCTTGGTGCCGCCGGAAGTTGAGCCCTGGCCTTTCTGGCCGCGGGTAGAGGTCTGGCCGTGGCCGGAACCCTGCCCCGTACCCAGGCGCTTGCGCTTGTGGACCGAACCCGGCTTGGCTTTAAGATTGTGAAGTGAAATCATATTATCTCTCCTGAAAAAGTTACTGTCTGTAGCTGCCTGCCCCCGAATTAAACAAGCCCCCGGATCTTCATTACTTCTTCCCTGCTCTTGAGCCTTTTAAGGGCGTCCAGCGTGGCGTAAACCGTGTTAAAGGCGTTGCGGCTGCCCAGGTTCTTGGTAAGGATGTTCTTGACGCCGCCGGCTTCCAGCACCGCACGCACGCCGCCGCCGGCTATAAGGCCGGTACCGCCAACGGCGGGCTTCATCCACACTTTCCCGGCCCCGAAATGACCTTCAATTTCGTGGGGGATAGTGAAATTTTCAAGCGGGAACTGGAACATCTCTTTGCGCGCCCCGTCGGTGCCCTTCTGTATGGCGGATTGGACCTCGTTTGATTTCCCGAGCCCCACGCCCACCTTGCCGTTGCTGTCGCCTACGACCACAAGCGCGTTGAAGGAAAAGCGCTTACCGCCTTTCACGACTTTCGTGACGCGGTTTATCACCACGGTAACGATTTTTTCTTCCTTGGCGTTACCGAAGTCTATTTCCATGGCCTCGCCGGACTTATTCGGCTGGCCCTGAGCGTTCAACTCTTTGTTAGTTTTAAGCTGTTTCTGGTTTCTGAGCATGTTTAAATTCTCCCTTGAGGCGTATTCTAAAACTTCAGTCCGGCTTCGCGCGCCGCTTCGGCCAAAGCTTTTATGCGGCCGTGGTAAATTCTGCCGCCGCGGTCGAAACACACCTCGGTAATACCTTTGGCGATGGTGCGCTTGGCCAGGAGGGCCCCTACCGCCTTGGCGGAGTCGATGCTCTTTCCGGACTTGAATTTACCTTTTGTCTCTTTTTCAAGGCTGGAAGCCGCCGCGAGGGTCGCGCCTTTCAAGTCGTCCACGACCTGGGCGTAGATATACTTGGCGCCGCGGTAGACGCTTAGCCTGGGGCGTTTGATCCCCATTTCAAAGAGCTTGTTCCTCGTGCGCACCTTGCGGAATTCGTAGCGTTCCTGTTTGCTTATCATAATGTTCTCCCGGAACCGTTCGACGGGCAGCGCCCGTTACGGCATAAATATAACTCAGTTATTTCTTAGCCGCGCCGCCAGCCGCGCCCGCGGTCGCGCCCGCCGCCGTCTTGCCGGCCTTGCGGATTATGTGTTCGCCCTGGTACTTTATACCGGTGCCCTTGTAGGGTTCCGGCGGTTTTATCCGCTTTATCTGGGCGGCCAGGTTGCCTACCACCTCCCTGTCTATCCCCTTTATCGTAAGGACCACCTGCTTGGGGTCAAACGACATCTTGATGCCTTGCGGGATATCCAGGATGACGGGGTGAGAGAAACCCAGCTGCATTGACACGGAGTTCCCTTTAACTTCGCCCTTAAAACCCACGCCGCTTATCTCAAGCACTTTCTCAAATTCCTTGGTTACCCCGGAGACCATGTTGTTCACCCGGGCGCGCGAGGTACCGAACAGAGCGGATTTATCCGCGGCGCCCTGGGCTACGCTGATGTTGATCTTGGAGTCCTTGACCTCGGCGTTTATGCCGTCGGGCAGGGAGAAGGAAAGTTTTCCCAGGGGCCCCTCGACCAGCACCTTCCTGTTCTCCACCCTCGCTTTTACCTTCTCCGGAAGCGCAACCGGCATTTTTCCGATTCTGCTCATATTTTTTACCTCTTAAAACTATTTTAGTCTCTCTACATCCGCCCCGTATACGACTGTTCTTACCACACCTGGCAGAGCACTTCCCCGCCCAACTTCTGCTTTTTCGCCTCGGCGTCGGTCAGCAGCCCTTTGGAAGTGGAAATAATGGTAACGCCGAACGCGGCGCGGACATGCGGCATCTCGTCGTGGCCGCGGTAAATACGCAGGCCGGGTTTTGAAACGCGGCGCAGCCCGTTTATAACCGGCTGTTTATCCGTGGTGTACTTAAGGGTTATACGGATGACGCCTCTCCGATCTATAGTCTTGTCAATTTTAGGATCAAGCACCTTGAAATTGGAGACAAAACCTTCGTCCTTTAAAACTTTTACCAGCCCGACCTTGATTCCGGAAAAAGGCACGTCCACGCGCTCTTTCTTCTTGGTTGTGGCGTTTTTTATTGCGCACAGCATGTTTGATATAGGATCCATTTTTTTACCTCTTAAGCTGTAAACTCTTAAATAAACCGCAGGTTTGTGTCCGCACCCGGTAACTTTCCCCGGCGGCGCCGGGTAAAATCATCGCTGCATTTTACCAGCTGGACTTGCGCAGCCCGGGGATAAGGCCCTCGTGGGCCATCTTCCGCAGGCAAATTCTGCAAAGCCCGAAATCCCGGTAGTAGCCGCGCGGCCTGCCGCAGATCTGGCAGCGGTTGCGGAAGCGCGTAGAGAACTTCTGTGGTTTTCGCATCTTCGCCATCCAAGCGTATGTAGCCATGTCTTTCTCCTGTGTTAATCTAGATCTCTTTATGGTCCATCGAACCGTAAGAGCGGCCTCCGCCGCAACCGCTTACGGGAAGACCGCCTATTTTTTTGCTTCGGCCTTCTGCACTACAGGCTTCTTAAAAGGCATGCCCATATATTCGAGCAGCGCTTTCCCCTTCGCGTTATCCCCGGCGGTCGTGACAAAAGTAATGTTCATGCCGAACGCCTTGGGCGATTTTTCCATGTTGACTTCGGGGAATATGTGGTGTTCCCGCAGGCCGATGTTAAGATTCCCCCGCCCGTCAAAGAGCTTGGTGTCGAAGCCCTGGAAGTCGCGCACGCGCGGCACTGACAGGGAAACGAAGCGGTCAAAGAACTCGTACATTCTGACGCCGCGCAGCGTAACGCGCACGGCTATCGGCATCCCCTCGCGCAGTTTAAAGTTGGAGATGGACTTCTTGGCGCGGCGGACCTGCGGCGCCTGGCCCGAGATGGAAGTAAGGTCTTCCTTGGCGATGTCCAGCGCCTGAATGTTCTCTTTAGCCTCGCTTACGCCTATATTGATGACTATTTTAGTTATCTTCGGAACGGCCATGGGAGAAGTGAGGCTGAACTCCTTCATAAGGGCGGGCTGGACGGTCGAGAAATAAAACTCGCGCATGCGTACCTTGTAGCCCTTGGGAAGAGGGGCGACCGGGCCCTTGGGGGCCTCCGCCACGCGCACCTTCTGGTGCGTCTCCTTTTTCTGCATCTGCTGATGTTCCTTGGATTTTTCTTTCGGAGTTTCCTTCGCCATTTAAATTACCTCTTTAAACCTTCTTGACAGTCTGCCGGGCACAGTAGCCACCGGCGCCCGCCTGAATTGCGGGCGTGCCGCCTCAGGCTAGACTACAGCTTCTCCGCACTTCTTGCAGAAGCGCAGTTTCTCTCCGCCCTGGACGGAAATCTTGACCTTCGTCTGCTTGCCGCACTTGGGGCAGACCAGCTGCACGTTAGAGATATGCAGCGGGGCTTCCATTTTGTGGATGCCGCCCGGCTTTTCCTTGGTGGTTTTTTTATGTTTGGAAACGATATTTATTCCCATCACAACCACCCGGCGCGCTTCGGGCATAACCTCTTTTATCTCGCCCTTCTTGCCCTTATCGCGTCCGGCTATAACGATCACAGTGTCTTTTTTCTTCAGTTTCAGCATATGTACCACCTTATTAGGCCTATGGCCATACCGCAGCGAAGCGCTGTCCGCCCCAGACGGCTAAATTACTTCCGGCGCCAGAGAAACTATCTTCAGATAATTCCTGCCGCGCAGTTCCCTGGCTACCGGCCCGAAGACGCGCGTGCCCTTGGGGTCCCCGTTATCGTCTATCAGGCAGGCGGCGTTTTCATCAAAACGTATATGGGAGCCGTCCGGCCGGCGCACTTCTTTTCGTACGCGTACCACCACGGCCTTCACGACTTCGCCTTTCTTTATGGGGCCGTGCGGGATGGCGTCCTTAACGGAGCAGACTATCACGTCCCCGAGGAAAGCGTAGCGCCGCGTGCTGCCGCCTTTTATGGCGAAACACATCAGCTTGCGGGCCCCGGAATTATCCGCTACATTCAACATCGTTCTCAACTGTATCATAAAGCGTTCCTTTTCACTTAATTGCGCTTCGCGCGCCGTTACCGTCCGGCCTGTTACTTCCCGGACTTCTCTATTATGCGGCTTATCCGCCAGCGCTTAAGGGCGGACATGGGGCGGATGCTGGTTATTTCCACCAGGTCCCCGCTCTTGGACTCGTTAGCCTCGTCGTGGGCGTAGAACTTGCGGTTGCGCCTTAAGGTTTTGGCGTACACGGCGTGACGGATCACGTGGTCCACGCTGATCACGCGCGTTTTAGCCATCTTGTCTGAGACGACGACTCCGCGGATAACTTTCCTGTTAGTTCTTTTCTCGGTGGGTTCGTTCATTTTTTAACCTCTGCGGCGGCTTTAGGTTTGGCGTTCTCGCGCTGTGCAAGCCAGGTATTGATCATGGCTATCGTGCGGCGCGCGGTGCGCAGCACAAGCGGGTTTTCGGCCGGGGCGGTGGTGCGTTTGAACTTGATCTGAAAAATCTGTTTTTTCAGAGCCGAAGCCTGCACCCTGAGCTCGACATCGCTCATATTCTTCAGGATTTCCTTGTCTTTTCTTTTCATAAGGGACTGCTCCTTCGTTGCTATGCGGGCGCCGTACTTGCGCCTGTCAGACGGCCTTAATTTTCTTCGCGGCTTATGAACTTGGTCCTTATCGGCAGCTTGTAGGAAGCGTGGTTAAAAGCTTCTTTCGCGGTGGCCAGGTCAAGCCCCTCCAGTTCAAAGAGTATCCTGCCCGGCTTCACGACCGCCACCCAGTATTCGGGCGCTCCCTTACCTTTACCCATGCGGGTTTCGGCGGGATGCTTGGTGATCGCCTTATCCGGGAATATGCGTATCCAGATCTTGCCCTTCTTGCGCAGGTAGCGCACTATGCACACGCGGCAGGCTTCTATCTGGCGGGCGGTTATCCAGCGGGGTTCCAGGGCCTTCAGGCCGTAATCGCCGAACGCCATCGTGAAGCCGCGCTTGGACACGCCCTTTATGCGCGGAGCCGACTGCATTTTGCGGTATTTTACCCTTTTTGGCATCAACATAAATATTCTCCTTGGTTATAGAATCCGGACTCAGGCGGCCTGCCCGTCGCGTTTGGCCTGCGCGGATTCATCCATTACGGATATCTCGGTGGGATTTTCTATCTCCATGCGCTGCAGCTGCTCGCGCAGTTCGCGGGGAGTCTTTGCGAAGAACAGTTTCTTGAAGATCCACACTTTTATACCTATTTTCCCCATCTTGGTATAAGCCTCGGTTAAACCGTAGTCTATGTCGGCCGAGATGGTCTGCAACGGCACGCGCCCCTTGCGGAACCATTCGCGGCGGGCTATTTCCGCGCCGCCAAGGCGGCCTGAGGCCATTACTTTTATGCCAAGGGCGCCCGAGCCCATGGTGCGCTCCATGGCCCGCTTTATAGCGCGTTTGAACGAGATGCGCTTTTCAAGCTGCTGCGCCACAGACTGCCCCACCAGGCGGGGGTCAAGTTCTGGTATCTTTATTTCCGAAACGTTGATAAAAACTTTGCGGCGGGTCAGGCTCTCCACGTCCTTCTTGAATTTCTCTATATCCGTCCCCTTGCGGCCGATAACGATGCCGGGGCGGGAGGTATGAATGGTGACCTTAAGGTAGGCGCCGGCGCGCTCGATATCCACCCAGCTGACGGAAGCCATGGCGAACCGGTCCGCCACCATGCGCCTTATTTCAAAATCTTCCCCGATAAGTTCCGGCATTTTTTTAAGGGAGAACCAGCGGGACTGCCAGTCCTGGATGTAGCCCAGCCTTAAACCCCTAGGATGAATTTTTTGACCCATATTTTTACAGTGGTTAGTTTTTAGTGTCAGTGGGCGGCCGCGGAACACGTTCCGCTTGCCGGGCACTTTGCACCGATCACTTCCCCTTTGCCTCCTTGGTATCGGAAACCACCACATTTATGTGGCACATCTTGCGCTTAAAAGGCATGGCCCTGCCCTGCGGCCCGGGCTGCACGCGTTTAAGCATCTTCATAGGGCCCTGGTCCGAGCTCGCAGCGGTAACCCAGACTGACTTAAGGTCCAGCTTGCGGCCCAGTTTAACAGAGAGGTTGGCCCCGGCTGAATTAATAGCCTTGCCGACTATGTCGGTGGCGATCCTGGGGATGCTCTCCAGTATGTAGTGAGCCTCGTAAAGCGACTTTCCCCTTACCGCGTCAAGCAGCTGCGCCACCTTGCGGCGGCCGTAGCGCTGATATCTGAGTTTACATTTAGCTTCCATAAATTTCTCCGTTTATTATCTTCCGGGACAACCACGGCGCGCTTTTTATTGACCGCGCGCCGCGCTCCGCTAGCCGCAGCCTAGGTAAGCGCCGTCGCGTCCTTGGTATGCGACTGCCCATGGCCCTTGAACAGCCTGGGGAAAGAGAACTCGCCAAGTTTATGGCCCACCATCCGCTCGTTCACATACACCGGCAGGAACTTGCGGCCATTGTGCACCATAAGCGTCTGCCCCACGAATTCCGGGGTAATGGTACAGGCGCGCGCCCAGGTCTTGATCTGGCGCTTGTCGCCGGCCTGCGCGGCAGCCTGCACTTTAGCCAGGAGTTTCTGGTCTACGAAAGGGCCTTTTTTAGATGATCTGCTCATTTACATTCCTCCGGTTAAGCATTCGTCGACTTGCGCCTGTCCGCCACTATCATCCAGCCCCAGATCTTTGATTTGGTCCTGGTCTTGTAGCCCTTGGAGGGCTGGTTCCACGGCGAGCGGGGCACGTTATTGCCCTTGGAACGGCCGCGGCCGCCGCCGAGCGGGTGGTCGGTGGCGTTCATGGCTCCGCCGCGCACGGTGGGCTTCACGCCGATGTGGCGCTGGCGGCCCGCCTTGCCGAGGGTTATAGTGTTATGCTCGATATTGCCGACCTGGCCGATAGTGGCGAGGCCCGCCTTAAGCACCTTGCGGAGCTCGCCGGAGGGCATCTTGACAAGGGCGTAGTCGCCCTCTTTGGCCATCAGCTGGGCCTGGGCGCCGGCGGCGCGCACGAACTGCGCGCCCCTGCCGGGGATCATTTCAATGGCGTGGATAAAAGTACCGTCGGGGATGTTCGCCATCGGCAGGGCGTTCCCGAGGCGGATCTCCGCTTTGGGGCCGCTCATGACGGAGGCGCCTACGCCCAGCCCGAGCGGGGCGGGGATGTAGCGCTTGTCGCCGTCGGCGTAATGCAACAGCGCTATGCGGGCGTTCCGGTTAGGATCGTACTCGATAGCCGCAACTTTCGCCGGGACGCCGTATTTCTCCCGTTTGAAATCTATGTCGCGGTAGCGGCGGCGATGGCCTCCGCCATGGTGGCGGACCATCACCATACCGGTATTATTGCGGCCGCCGTGCTTGCGCAGGCCGGCAGTCAATTTCCGCTCGGGGTCGGTTTTGGTGATCTCCGAGAAGTCGGCGATCTGCATGGTGCGCCGGGAGGGGGTGTAGGGTCTGTATGATTTAATTGGCATATCTTTCTTGTCCTGTTTTCAGCCTTATTTAGGCAGATCGGTCATATCTATTTTTTGGCCGGTCTTAACCGTCACTATCGCTTTTTTCCAATCCGAGCGGTAGCCCTCGTAGCGGCCCACCTTGTGCAGTTTGCCCGGCAAGTTGGCGGTACGCACCGCCGTAACCTTAACCTTGAAAAGAGCCTCGATGGCCTTCTTGATCTCGCTTTTGTTGGCTTTGGGGTTGACCTTGAATGTATAGCGGTTCTGAGTGTCTTTCAAAGCAACGCTTTTTTCGCTGAGTATGGGGGAAATGAGCACTTCCATGAAGTTCATTTGGCCTCCTTGACGTTCTCGGCCAGGGTTTTAAGTCCGCCCGAAGTGAAAACAAGTTTTTCGCTGCGCATGGCTTCGTAGGCGTTAAGGTTGGGCGCCAGGCACCAGCCGAAGTTAGCTATATTCCTGGAGGCTACCTTGAAGTTAGCGTCCATTTTATCGGTAACGAACAGCACGCTTTTAGCGTTAAGACTCTTGCGCAGATCGTTGAGCCCGCAGGTTTTGGCGGCGGGCATGGCCAGATTTTCAACCACCAGCACGGCCCCGTCGGCGGCGCGGGCGGACAGCGCCTCTATAAGACCCTGGCGCAGTTTCTGGATAGGCAGGTACTGGCGGAATGAGCGGGGTTTGGGACCGAACACCACGCCGCCTTTGCGCCAGATGGGAGAGCGGGTGGAACCTGAACGCGCGCGGCCGGTGCCCTTCTGTTTCCAGGGTTTTTTGCCGCCGCCGGAGATCTCGGAGCGGGTTTTGGTGCAGGCCGTGCCGCGGTGCTTGTTGGCCAGATAATGCTTCATCACTTCGTGCAGGAAATACGGGTCGGGCTTTACCGAAAAGATGTCCTTCGGCAGGTCAACCTTGCCCACTTCCTTGCCTTTCAGGTCTAAAAGTTTTGTTTCCATAGTTTATCCTCGCGCTGACGCCGCCGTTATTTCTTGACCACCGGTTTCTTGGGGGTACCTTTTATGGCGTCCTTCTTGGATTTTGACTTAAGGTTAACCGCGGCGGCGATCGTGACCTTCTTATTGGTCGAAGTTATGTAAACCATGCTGCCGCTGGCGCCGGGAATACCGCAGTTCACCAGTATCAGGTTTTCCTCGGGAATCACTTTCATGATCTTCACCTTCTGCACGGAAACCATGTCAACGCCCATATGCCCCGCCATGCGCTGGCCGGGAAGCACGCGCCCGAGAGACCTGCGCGACCCCAGAGAACCCGGAGCCCTTTCCCGGTCCGAGGCGCCGTGGGAGGCGGGTCCGCCGCGGAAATTGTAGCGTTTCATGCCGCCGGCAAAACCTTTACCTTTGCTGATGCCCTGCAGGTCCACGTATTCCCCGTCCGCGAAGCGCTCCACGCTGGCGGTCTGGCCCTGCGCCGCGCCCGCGAGATCGTTAACACGGAATTCCCTAAGATGTTTTATGGCCGGGGTGCCGAGCTTTTTGCCCAGGCCCTTCTCGGCGCTGTTGGCGCGGCGCTCAACCTTGTGCCCGAAACCCAGGCAGACGGCCTGGTAGCCGTCCTTTTCTTTTGTGCGGGTGTAGGCCACGCGGCAGGGGCCGGCTTTGATCACGGTGACGGCGTGCAGCGCGCCCTCGGCGTCGAAGATCTGCGTCATGCCCAGCTTCTGGCCGACCAGAAATTTATGCGAAACAGGCAGCACCTGTACGGCAGGCTTTACCTCCGGCGTTATATTCTCTTTATTTTCTTCTGTCATGTCAGTCCGCTCCTTGGCCGTGCGCTGAATATTGATACGGCGCCCGCGCGCGTGTTGTTCTTTTCCGACGGGAAACGCCCGGGCTTTATCCGGGTTTTCCCCGCGGCATAAAAAACAACGAACAAACCGCGCCGGAACTTTAACGTCCCGGTTTTTTTAAAACAATATTTTTAGTTTCTATGATTAAGCCCGCAGGTGAAGGGAATCAAGGCCGCTTCATCTATAGGGCCGCTGCCCGTATTCCGAAGAACGCGACAGCGTGATAAAAACTGCTTTTTCAAAGAAACCGCGGCGTTGCCGCAGTTACCACGGAAATTATTATAACAAAAGAGCCCGCTTGTGTAAAGAGTTTTTTTATAACGGCTCGGCAAAAGCCAATACATGCCCGTCCGGGTCCAGGCTGTACGCGGCCCTGTGCCCCCAATCCCTGGGGGCAAGCGGGCTCAGTTTCACGGCACCGGCGGCAAGCGCCCTGGCCTGAAAAGCGGCCGGGTCCTTAACCTGAAAGTTGCAGTTGCAACTTTCCGCCCGCATAGCGGGCGCCCTCCGGG
>JAVHRY010000122.1:0-1583 GCA_036171915.1 Elusimicrobiales bacterium
CGCTGGCCGACCAGCGGAAGGTGAGCGGTTTGTCGGCCAGGCCGCGCGCGCCGTAGGGCGGGTAGATAAGCGTGATGTTCGGGGAGGAGATCATGAAGGAGGCGGTCTTCTCCACAGTTTCCCCGTCGAGAGAGGCCGTACCCTTGAAGGTGTAATTTCCGGGCGAGATGTAAAAGGAGTTAATGGAAAGCCCGGCCAGCTGCGTCTGCGCCGTGCCGGCCGTGCCGGGTGCGGAGTTGCCGGCATGGTTGAAGAGAACGGCGCCGGCCGGGCTCAGTATTTTAAAAGTGAAAGCGATGGGATTAGGGCTGGTGACGGTATTGGTCACCCTCTGGCGCAGGGTTATGGTTTCGGCGTTCGAGAAGGTCTGGCGCTCCGTCCCGGCGGAGTCGTGGACGGACACCGCCTGGCCGGACAGGTTCTGCGCGCTCGCGGCGCCCGGGGCCAGCAATACCGACCCTGCTATAAAAACCGCATAAATAAGTTTCATCAGCTCGTCCTTTATCGTATAACCGCGAACTTCCGCGTCTTCCCTTCAGTCTCGCCGCTGAGCCCGTGCCTGAGCTTCACGCTGTAGAAATAGATCCCGCTGGCCGGCTTCCCGCCGGAAAAGTCCCAGCGGTACTCGTAAGCCGGCCCCGTGCCGCTCCAGCCCGGGTCCCCGTCCTCCACCGACTTTACCAGCGTGCCGTCGACGGCGAAGATCGAGAGCCGTTTGCGCACCGGGAGTATCTCGGACTCCAGGTGGAATCTGATATAAGTGGCCGCGGGATTAGGATAAGCGTAAACGGCGCCTTTCACCAGCAGCTGCCCAAGCGGCTTGATCTCCAGGTTCTGTCCCGGGGCCAGTTTTATCTCGAAATTCTTCCAGACTCCGTCGTCGCCCATCACGCGGAGGCTGTAAGGACCGGGGATAAGATTGTGTATGGCGAAGCGCCCGGACGCGTCTGGGCGGGCGGAAGCGACCATGCGCGCGCCGCGCCAGAGCTGGGCCTGGACCCCGACCGCAGAAGAACGCAGCCCGGACGGGACTGAAGCCGGCAGGGTGCCGCTGACGCTGGCGAGCTGGTAGTCGAGCGTAAGAAGGAAGTCGGCGTCGGAATAGCCCATAGGGATCTGGTCTTTCGCTATGGAGCTTGAGAAGCCGTCCTCCAGCCAGGTAGCCTGCACGCGGTAAACTCCGTCGGGCAGCGGGGCCAGGGTGAAGGTGCCCAGACCGTCGTCCACCGTGTAGACTGAAGCTGTGACGAGCCCGAGGTTGGAGATAGCGTCCACCATAACCCCGGTTATCCCGACCCCGCCCGGCGTCCTTACCGAGCCGGCGATCATATCGTTGAGGCGGTCGCCCGAGACGGCGTGCGGCACGGCGGACGGGCCGGACCACTGGTCGGCGTCATCCTTCACCCACATCGTAAAATAGTAGGTCGTTTCCGGAATAAGCCCGGCCACGGTATAAGCCAGGGAGCTCTCCGGAGGGACCATAGCGGTAGAGATAAGCACCTGCGCCGATTGCGTGCTGAAAACGGCTTCGGGGAAAGTGGAGTACTGTACCGCGAACTGCCCGTAAGTAAGGGCCAGCGCCC
>JAVHRY010000123.1:0-7458 GCA_036171915.1 Elusimicrobiales bacterium
GCCCCCGTTCGCGGGGGCTCTCAATTTTGCGGGGAATATAGTACGATTTAAAAAATACCGCTGGAAGGAGCCTCTATGAAATTCTGCTGGTGCACGATCTCGGTCAAGAATATTGAAAAGTCCATCAGGTTTTACCAGGATATCGTCGGGCTGACTTTAGGCCGGCGTTTCCAGGCGGGTCCGGGGGTGGAGATATGCTTCATGGGCGAAGGGGAGACCAAACTGGAGCTGGTCTGCGAACAGAAGTATTCCATCCCGACCGGGGTGGGCGTTTCGCTGGGCTTCGAGGTGAAGGCCGTGGAGGATATGCTGGATTTCCTCAGGGAAAAGGAAATAGAGCCGTCCAGCGGGCCCTTCCAGCCGAACCCGCATATAAAGTTCTTTTTTATAGAGGACCCTGACGGCTACAGCGTGCAGTTCGTGGAGAATGTTTAGGCGCCCCCCAAAAGGCCCGGGAAAGGAAAAAGCCGGGCCAGCCGGGTCACCCGCGGAAGGGCCGTATTCCGGGGCCGCTCCGGCACGACGGGCGCGGCGTTTTATTTTCTCAGGGGCGGGCGGGATTTGTTAAGATATAGTGTCACAGGCCCAAAACTCACTTTAAATTCGACAGGCCGGGTTTTGCAGAAAAAAGGCGCCAGGGACCTTTTTAAGCCTGGATTTTTTAATAATATAAGCGCAGAGAGGATAACTATTATGGCTAAAAAACCTTTAAAAGTTCCGTCGGAAAAATATCAGAACCTTAGCGGCAATTCCACGGTCGCGTCGTATAAGATCGTAAAAGATTCCGTAACCATAGACTTCACCTCGCACGAGAAGTATATCTATTCCAACCAGAGCGCCGGCCGCCTGAACGTGAAGCAGATGAAGGACCTCGCTATAGCGGGCAAGGGCCTGGGCACGTTCATCGACAAGAACCTTAAAGAAGGTTACGCCAGGAAGATCAGGTAGATTCACAACGGAGCGGTGGAGATGGACAGGACTATCTTCATTTACAGCGACGGCGCCTGCTCGGGTAACCCCGGGCCGGGGGGCTGGGCGGCCGTAATTATATTGCCCGAAGGCATAGTACGCGAGCTGGGCGGCGCTGAGCGGCCCGCCACCAACAACCGCATGGAGATGAGCGGCGCCATAGCCGCCTTGATCGCCGTGGCCGACAGGCCCGAACCGGTAAAACTTTACACCGATTCGGGCCTGCTCATTAACGGCATTAAAAGCTGGATACACGGCTGGAAGCGCAACGGCTGGCTTACGGCCGCCGGTAAACCAGTGGTGAACCAGGACCTATGGGAAAGCCTTGATGCCCTGGCGCAGGCACGCAAAGGGCGCCTCTCCTGGGGGCACGTAAAAGGCCACGCCGGCCACGAAATAAACGAGCGCTGCGACTTTATAGCGGTGGCTTTCTCCAAGGGGTTAAAGCCGCGGCTGCACCAGGGCCCGGCGGTAGGCTGCGGCTACTCGCTGCTCGAGCCAGGCGAAGAGCACCTGCATAAAGCCGCTCCCGGTTCCTCCTCCCGCTCTTCCAAACCAAAAGCCGGCGGCTACTACCTCAGCCTGGTGGGCGGCCATATAGAACGCGACATCAACTGGCCGCAATGCCAGCGGCGCGTGATAGGCGTCGCCGGAGCCAAATTTAAAAAAGTTGCCTCGGCCGAGGAAGAACGGGAAGCTCTTAAACTTTGGGGAGCCGCCTGACGGCAGCTCCGGAGCGGATTTCTTTGCGGCGTGCTGCCTGCGGTAAAGCCGCCGTGATAACGTATTTTTAAGATTTTTATGATTTTTGTGGTTGCGTTGTGCTTTAAAAAAATGTACAGTGATTCGACCTTATCCGGGCAGGGCCCGGCGTTTTAAAGTTCGGGGGAAATAAAGAGCACAAGCGGTTGCGCAGCGGCCTGCAAGGCTGTTGTACGTCCATCTTTTTTGGGGGGCAAATGAAAAATCACAATAACGCGGCGGATTGCGGGGATACCGATATGAATGTCGGGGTACAGCTTACGGCTGTGTCCTACGACCGAACTCAGACGGCGCTGGTTACCGCCGGACGGGCCACTGTAGGCGGCCGGGCTGTCACGGCAGAAATCAACGGCATAGCCACCGGCAAGGGCGAGGACGGCACGGTCAACCTGTGGCTGCCCGCGTTCAGTTTCAGGGGGCGCGGCGGAGAAGTTAAAACAGTGCCGGGGCTTAACGCGGTGGCCACACTACGCCCGCGCCAGGGCGCCATTATTACGGCTAAGAATATAGCTTGTTACGTGAATTCCGCCAGGACGCCCTATAAAGCCACGACCAGCGGCGGCCGCAAGCGCGCCACAATAAACATAACCTTCACCGGCAGAAATTGGCCGAAGCCTAAACCGGCCGAGTTCTAAAAACAGGTAACCGGGCTTTACGCGCGGCTTTACTTATACTTTAATTATAGCGATGCGTATAAGTTTTACAGGCCCCGGAGAGAGCCTGGTCGAGAAGACCGGGGAGCTCCTGCTCGCCTCCGCGGCCCTGGAAGCTAATCTTGTGGTTTTTCCAGGTAAGCGCCCCGCGCATTTCCTTAGAAAGTATCTCGCCGAAAAGCGCGGGGGGGCGCTGCACGCGCCTGTCATCACCTCCATGGACGGCTTTATAGACCTGGCCGCCGAAGAACTGGGGGTCAAAGGCGCGGAGCCATCGGCACTGGACCTGGCCGGCTTGCTTTACGGCCGGCTTAAAGACCAACTCTGCCGCGTGATAACGCGCGAGCCCGCCGGGCTTACGCTGGACGCCTTTCTGCCCTGGGCGCTGAAGCTCACCGGGGATTTTGAAGAGCTCAAGATAGAGCTAAAAACTCCCAAAGACCTGTCCGGCTACGATTCCATCCTGCCCGAAGATCTGCGCAGCGCCTCGTTCCTGAAAAAGCTGGAAAGTTTCAGCCGCCTTTACGGGGAGTTCTACGGGGAACTGGAAAAAGAGGGCTTCCTTACCCGCTCGGTTAAATACGCACGGGTAGCCGGAGAAATAGGGCGCTTTGACCGGAAGAAATATGAAAATATTGTCTTCGCCGGTTTTTTTGCGCTTACCAATTCCGAAAAAGCCATACTGAAACAACTCGCCGGCAGCGGCGCGTATATAATACTGGAGCCCGGCCCCGGGCTGGAAGAGCAGTTCTCTTTCACCGGGGTTAAACTGCCCGCGGCCCCGGTCCCGCTGCCCGCGGCCCTGCATTTTTACAAGGCCCCGGACATGCACGGCGAGATCTTCAAACTGGCGGCCGCGCTTAAAGACCCCGCCCCAGGCGACGTGGTAGTGCTGCCGGAGGCGCGGACCCTTTTCCCGCTTATAGAACACGTGCTGCCCGCCGCCGGGGATTACAATATTTCCATGGGCTACCCGCTGGCCGCCACGCCCGTTTACGCCCTGTTGGACGCCCTTGGCGACCTGCTGGATAAGCGCAGCGGGGCCGGCTACTTTACGCCCGACTATTTAAAGCTGGTCTTCCATCCTTACGTTAAAAATATTTACCTGAAGGGCGCGGCCGAGCCCAGCCGTATTATTTTCCAGGCCATAGAGGAAAGCCTCGCAGGGCGCGTAAATAAATACATTACGCTTAAAGAGCTGGAAAGCGACGTGCAGCTGCTGCGCGCCGCCGCCGCCAGGCTGGAGGGTTACGCCGGAGCACCGGGGCCGGCCGAAGTCCAGGCGCATATCGCCGGCATACATAAAGCCCTTATCGCGCCTTTTGAAGATATAAAGAACATGGCCGACTTCGCGGGCAAACTGCTGGGCTTTATCTCTTATATTTCGGAAAACAGCACCGCGCCGCTGCACCCTTACTGGGCGCCCTTCGTGGAGAAGGCCATAGAGCACATCATAGAGCTTAAGAACAGCCGCCTGGGCGGGGAAAGTTTCGCGGGGGCCGCGGGCTATTTTAAATTCTTCAGTACCTTTATCCAGGGCGCCAGCTACCCTTTCCCCGGTACGCCGCTCAAAGGCCTGCAGGTGCTGGGCTTCCTGGAGACCCGCGGCCTGAAGTTCAACCGTGTTTATTTTATGGACGCCAACTCCGACGTGCTGCCGGCGGCCCGCAAAGAGGACACCATCCTTTCGCACTTCGTGCGCGAGGGCCTGGGGCTGTCCACCTATAAAACGCGCGAAAAAATTTCCCGCTATTATTTCAGCGCTTTGATCTCCGGCGCCAAAGAAGCCCATATCTTCTACAAGGACTCGGCTGAAAAAGAGCGCAGCCCCTTTGTGGAGAAGCTGGCCTGGGACCTGGAGCGGCGGGGGGAGAAACCCGAAGAGAATGAAGTGCATTTGCGCATAAACTTCTCCCAGACAGACCCCAAGCCCGTAGCCAAAACTCGGGAGATCAGCGCCGCGCTGAAGGCGCGGGAGTTCTCGCCTTCGGCCATAGACACCTTCCTGGAATGCGGCCTTAAGTTCTACTACCGTTACGCGCTGCGCCTGAGCGAGAAGGACGAGATCTCCGAAGACATAGAGCAGAGCGACATCGGCAACATAGTGCACGAGGCTCTTGAAAATTTCTTTAAAGCCCGCGCGGGGAGGCCTCTTAAAATAACGGAAAATGACTACGGCCGGATAATCGCGGAGGCCGGCAAGGTTTTTGATGAGCGGCTAAAAGGCCATAACGCCGGTTTTGAGTACCTGGTAAAGCGCCAGGTGGAGCGCCGCCTGCGCGATATACTGGATTACCACCGGGCCAATCTGACCGGCGTCACGATATTGGGCTGCGAGACAAAACTAACGGCAGAGCTGGCCACTAAATACGGGTTCATAAAACTTAAAGGCCGGGCCGACCGCGTGGACGAGCGCGGCGGCGTAACTCACATACTGGATTATAAGACCGGCATGCGCGCCGCCGTGCCCAACTGGCAGAAATTCGACCTGGGCATGCGCGCGGACTGGCCCTCAACCCTTAAATCCACCCAGCTGCCTTTCTACATACTGGCCTACCTTGCCGCCAATAAGGGCGCCGATGTGCGCAATATGGACGCCTCCCTTATGCTGCTGGGCGCCGAGAACATTACCGAAGAAAACCTCTATAAGGAACGCTACCACAAAACCCCGGATAAAACAGCCGTCTTCGGCGCCTACAAAGCGGCCATAACGGCGTTAATTGAGGAGATACTCGATGATGACCTGCCCTTCTATCCCGCGCAGGATGAAAAGTCCTGCGGGCTCTGCCAGTTCAAAACCCTGTGCGGCCGCCAATGGGCGGGGTAGAGTATGAATAACCACGGGCGCCCCCCGTTGAATTTAAGAAAGCCCGGCGCTGCGTTTTGCGCCGCCGTCCTTGTCCTGGCCGCGGCTTCAGCCGCCGGCGCGGGCCTTTTCGGCCCGAAAGAAATTGCCAGCACCTGGAACGCGGCGGCAACGGTGGAGGGAACGGAAGCTGGGTGGTATGAATTTGGATTGACGGAAAAAGAAGGCCTGGCCGTAGCTGTGGCGAACGACGATATGAACCTGTATGTTTATGCCGCCGCTCGTGACAGCGATCTGGCCGCGCAGCTGTCCGGGAAGTTCAACCAGGCTTTTACGGTTTGGCTGGACGGGAAAGGCGGAAAAAAGAAGGTTTACGGGATAAGGCTTGAAGTAAAGCCCGGAAAAGAGCCTAAGGAAGCCGGGCCGGAGCTGCCCAAGGCGCAGTCCGGAGAAAATAAAAAAGCCGAAGAGAAGGAAATCCCCTATGTGGCGGTAATTGTGGATAAAAAGGGGCCTATCTCTTCGCCTGAAGCGGACGGGGTAGCGTTCAGGTCCGGCTTCGGCGGGCGAAGCAAGCCAATGTTCGAGTTCAAGTTCCCGCTCAATAAGGTGCTGCCTGGCGGCGGTTTCGTGGGCATAGGCTTTGAAACTTCTAAAATAGACGGCAGCGTGCTGGCGGCGCTAAGCAGGGCTGAAGGCGGCGTGATAGGCGGCGGCGACCCTTTTAAAAGCGGCCGCCACAAAGGCAAAATAGTCAGTTCCGGGCCAAGCCTGCCGGAACCTATAGATTTCTGGCTGAAAGTCAGGCTGGCATCCAAACCGTAAGCGTTGTTTTGCCCCGTTATATATACGTGTAAAATTAAAACACGCGTTCGGGACAATCTTTACTTCCCAAAAAACGTTTATATTTCAATCACTTTTTATGTCGGGCCCATGTATATGGACTTAAGGGCCCATGGCTCAGGGGCTATCTGGGCCCAGGTCCCGGTGGGTATAAAAACAAGCGCGCTATGGGCATTTGGTCACTGAACGAAAGCCGTGCCGGGCTGTATAATATTGGCATGACGAACCTGAAAAACATCTCCAAAATAAGCGCGGCGGCGTTAGTCCTTTCGCTTTTCTCCCACACGGGTGCAAAAGCCTCTGATGTTTCGTTTGACGGCGGAGCGAACTCCGGCCTGTCGGTAGCGGGGCTTAAAGCCCAGTCTATCGCGGACAGCCGCATCCCGGTACCGTCAACCTATACCCCCTCCACCGAACTTACAAATTTCTGGGGTAACCTGACCGATAACACCAAAGACAAGATCTGCAAAGCCGCCAACCTCAAGATCAACCAGGGCGCGCAAATAATCCCCCAGATCGGCATAGAGGGCGGCCTCAGGCGGGAGTTCAAATCCTATCCCGACAAGCGCCTGGCCCTTATAGATGAGATAGACCTTAAGCTGAACGTGGTGCTCGGGACCGAGCTGTTGAACGTCCCCAATGTGGGCGGGCTCAGCGTGTCGGTGGGCGGCGGGCTTGAGGGTAAGTCGGTGGTGGTCAGGCCGCTGGAAGACAACAGCTACTGCAAGAACCTGGCCCTGATCGCGAAACTTTGGGAGGTAAAGACCGTACTTCCCATAAAGGCCAAACGTATTAACGAAATGGTCGTGGGCGAAGTCTGGAAACTGCCCATGGTGGTACGCTACAGCTTCGGGGTCGGGGCAAGCGCGAATATCTCCCAGGTTGTGACCGTGTCGATAGGCGCCAGCGAGACCAAAGAGCGCAAGCCTACCATCAGCCTGTACAAGCTCGATGAGAATAACCTGCGCGTCCGGTTCCGCGTGGACCATGTTACCGTGAAGAGCGTCGGCGCGGCCGTCGGGACCTTCGATATCCCCGCCGGCGACATCGGCGTAATGAGCGGCGAGAACCTTATCTCCAAGACCGTCAACAGGACGCTGGCCAGCCAGATCAACAAGTTCATAGCTTTCAAACTGGGCTACAACTACTACAGGGTGAGCGGGCAGAAGCTGCTGCTGGAGTTCTATGTGAACCCCAACAATCCCGAGCAGGTAGAGAAGCTGGCCGAGTTCCTGAAGGGCAACCTGGGGACCATAGAGTCGTTCATAAAGATGGGGCTGCGCTTCGACAAGTTTTCCGAGGACGAGAGCACTCAGAGCGGCGCGGGTGAGATAGAGGACCTGGCGGCCCAGGCCGGTTCCCAGATAGGCGCGGCCAATACCTTCGCCGGGACCGACCACTACAACTCCAGCGGGCACAACTTAA
>JAVHRY010000124.1:0-7428 GCA_036171915.1 Elusimicrobiales bacterium
TGTATCTGCCCGGATTGTATCTGCCCGGATCAATATCCTGTTATTCAATAAAGGCCGGAGCGGACGTCATAATAACCGACTGCCCCGGCGACCTTATAGAGTCCCTGAAAGAAAAAAATTGCGTTAAAACCGCCACAAACCGCAATATATACAAAAAAAAGCGGGCCGGGCGGCCCGCTTTTTCAGACGCGGCTTATTATCTATCCACCCATTTTTTACGGTTGGCCGAAGTATCGGGCACCACCATCAGTATTGCCCCGTTCTTCCACGGGTCCGAGATATATATTTTCCCTTGCCCGGTAAATGTTACGTAATGATGCTCCCCCATACCGAGAAAGCCGCTGTTAGTAACCTCGGTTTTTTTGAACTGCGGCGATATACCTGAGGTTTCGGCCGTGGCGCTGACCGCCCCGGCCCAGTCGTAACAGCGCATATATTCGCCGGAGCCCAGGTTCACCGTGACAGGCTTTACCCCGGCTGTAGGTATCCCGGGGTTATGCATAGCCTTGTCGTCCTTCAACGGCAGTTTGCCGGCGTACCAGCCCATGGCGCTGGACAGGGTTCTGGCGTACATGCAGTAAACAGATCTGTCGTTCTCGCCGCTGCATTCCTGCTTATCCCAGCCTGCGTAGTTGCCAAGGGTGCCGCGCAGGGCGCCGGACCCCAGCGACCTGCCCTTATTAGCGTCCACTACAGCCGCGTGCACCTGATATATCCTTTGGGCTTCGGGCGACATGGACGCATAATCGGCCGCGGCCGGTTTTGACGCCCCGGAGCCGGACTGGGGCAAAGGAGGAACGGGTTTAGTGTTTATCGTGGTGTTAAACGGGGTCCTGGCGGCCGCTGCGATCTGCCCGGAAGGCTGCCCCGCTTTACCGCCCCCGAGCCGGGCCGCGGCGCCAGCCGTACTACCGCCGCCGTCGAACATTTCGTTAAGAGCTCCCGAACCGCCGCCGGCAGATCCTTTAATTTTCTCCGCGCCGCTGAATGATATTTTTTTCACCTTGTCTTTACCGGCCTTCGGGGAAGAATCAGCCCGGTACTTGGCCGCGCCCTTAACCTGCGCCGAAAAAGCCGGGGTGAGGTAAGCGTCGGCCGCGGCCAGGTCCGCTTGTTCCAGCGGCCTCCCTTCGGCCAGTTTGGCCAACAGGGAACCCACGGCTGTCTTTTTAGAAGTCAGGTAGGCAGCGCCATCCTCTCCCAGCCAGAGCCGGATCTCTGAAATTTTTGCTCCGTCAAGGGCCCGCAACCCGGCGTCCGCCTCCCGGGCGTCCCAGTTGGCGGCCAGGCTTTTGTAAGACGCAAGGACCTCAGAGTAGCGCGCGGCGGCCTGTTCCGACACCCCCCGCAACATGCCCTCCCCGGCCTCCGGCGCCAGTTGTGCCCATTTCGCTTCGGTTATCTGGTTTTGCTCGATCAGGCAGGAAAATTCTTTTTTATAGTCGCTGGACATCCACGGCTCGGCGTAGGCGGCCGCGGAGGGGCAGCCGGCGCACAGAGCCAGCAGAAGTTTGCATACAGGTTTTATATGCATAATCCGCTTCCTTGTCAGGGCTTGCCCTTAAAGCTTTTAGCTATTTTTTCAAATACCGGGAGGTTCGCCAGAAATTCAGTTTTAGGGGCGTTGAATTTAAGCACGTAAAACCCCTCTTTGGCCGGCAGCACGTACATCTTTTCCTTCAGCTGCACGCTCTCGTCCGATTTGCTCTCCGGGTGCAGGTACTCCATGGTCTCGTTTGAAAGCTCAAAGCCCTTGCGCTTGGCCAGTTTTATTTTTTTAACCGGCTCGTAATTTTCGCGCGCGCTCTTGGTCTCGCCCAGGATGTTTTTGGAGTTCCTTGAAATATAATTGGCGTATCCGTTAAAATCCGTGTTTTCCCTGGAGTAGTAAGACACAAAGACCGCCGTAGGGGCTTTCCCGTCCACCGGCGCTATCAGCTCTATTTCATAGATGCTGTATTTCTCGTCGCTGTCTTTATCCCTTTGGAGATCCCAGCCTACAGGAATATTGCAGGAAAAATAATTATTATCCATGACATAAGCTTTAAACTGCGGTGCGGCCAGCCCGGCTTTAGGAGCGGCAACACCCCCGCCGGCGCAAGCCGCGCAGGCCAGGGAAAGCAGAGCAGTTATGAGAATAAGGCTTTTCATATTAGTGGCGGCACAGCCGGTTTACCCGTGGCCCCTGTCTGTAAAACATTCATGGCTTTGCGTCCATCCGCTTCAACGGCGTCGTAGTGCGCCCGGTAAACCCCCAGGGCCATAAGATCTTTCTGTATTTTAACCAAAGCGTCGGTGCGTATCTCGCCGACGGAACCGGACAGTTCTTCCGGGCTCATCTCCATGGCCTCGGCAAGGGTAAGCCCCGAGGCTTCCAGCCCGGCCTTTTCAGCGGGCGGCAGGGCCTCGCGGCGGGAGAGTTCTTCGGATATGGCCGCAAGCGTCTGCGCGGCGGCCGCGTTAAGAGAAGGCAACCCGGAAGAGTACATCTGGCGTACCGTTACAGCAAAACCTTTGGGGCTGCTCTTCTCGAATTTTGTGCCGACCTCGAGTTTTTTGGCGGCGTAAGAAGAGAACCCGCGGCTTTCACCCATTATTTTCTTGAAAGCGGCGTCTTTAGAAGTTTTTTCAGTGGTGTAAAGGCCTTCCAAAGACATGGCCTCTATTTCGTCTTCCTGGGTATGCGGCTTGTAAACCCCCTGCGTTTTAGCCCAGGTGTACTGCATTTTGTGGGCCGCTTCATAAACCACCTCGGGCGACATGTACTTGGCTATCTCGGCTATCTGCGCTCTGCTCTTCATTACGGAGTCGGCGGTGTAGCCCTTCATGCGCATGTACTGCTGTATGGTTTCGGAATCAAGGGAGATAGCGCCGGTGGCCGGGTCATAGCGGGAATAAGCCCCGTCGCAGGGCCGCACTTCCAGCTTAAGCGGGCCGGCGGCCAGCACGCGCTGCCCCGCCTGCGTGCCGGAAAGCTCTCTGGCCACGGCGGTGTTAAGCATCCCGCCCATCAGATCGCGCTGCTGCGAGGTAAGCACCTCTTTGGGCAGCGAATCGCGCGCCGCCTGTATCCTGGCTTTTATATCCGGGCTGACGGCCACGTCGCTCCCGTCGAAAAAGTTGCCCAGCAGGTAGAGCTGGTCGGCGAAAGGCTTGCCGGAAAGCTGCGACAATTGCGCCGGTGACAGGGACCCGGACTTTATTACCTTGTCCACGGCCGCGCCCACGGCTACATCGTTTTTTTTGGAAGCCAGCACCGCGTCGTCGTAGATCTGGAAGGAGCTGTCGCTCTTCATCAGGCGCTCTATGGCGGCGTTGCGCTCGCGTATTACCCAGCCTTCCCAGTTGGTTTTATTTATTGAAACCTCGTTCCACAGTTTGGCCTGGCCCCAGCTCATACTGCGGGTGTCGGTCATAGTGCCGAAAACCACTTCCCACTGCCTTATGGCTCTTTTAACCACGGCTTTTTTACCGGCGGGGTAAGCGGGCTGGAACTTGTCCAGCCAGGCCAGCAGCTTTTCCGGCTGCGGCCCTATCCCCACTTTGGACAGCGGCTTGTCAACGTCCAGCCTTATAGAGAGGGCCTGGTTAAGCTGGTTCGCTTTGTCCAGGTTCCAGGGCATAGCCAGCAATTCTTTAAGGTCTTTAACAGCCTCGGCTTTTGCAACCAGATCGGCTGAGCGCTGCGCGCCGGCTTCGGCCAGGGTGCGCGCTTCACCGTCCGCCAGGAAGGCCGCGGCGGCCGCGGGGTCGCCGCTTGAAAGCGCCAGGGCATAAGCGGCCAGGCGGTCCGGCGCTGGCAGCTCCGCCCGGGCGCTAAGCCCGGCAAAAAGCAGGCCCGCCGCTATGGCGGCAAGGCGCAGTATTTTGGCGGTCCCTGAGCCCATGGCGTTTACGGCTTAAGCCGTTCCTCCATCATGGCTCGCAGATAGTCGTCCCAGAGCGAGTCGCGCGTGAAATTAAGTTTTTCGTAATTGGCGCTGTTATAGCGCAGCTGCGGTATATAAATCGACAGCCCGTGCGCCTTCGCCATTGAAGGCAGCGCCGTGGCGCGTATCATAAGGCTGCCGGTCATGTAATTGCGCAGGGCGGCGCCGGCCTGCCTGGCAGCAGGGCTCGCGGCCAGCAAACCGTTAACGTTGCCCAGGTAATCGTACAGGTCCTTTGAATCGTCCATCTCGAAATTATAAGTTGAATCCACCGCTGTTTTTGAGGCCGCGGCTTTAAAGGCCTTGGGGTCGGCTTCAACCGTGTTTACCCACCTATTGAGCAGGCCCACGAACCCGGGCAGCGCGGAGGAGCGCAAAGCCGAAAGGGTAACATTATCGTGATAATACGCGCCGTAAGCGTCTACCATAAGCGCGCCCAGGGCCTCGGCGCCCATGCCGGTATTTGCGGCCAGCGGGCCCAGGATGGCGTCGTAGGGGTAGCTGTCGCCGGGGATGGTCTCTTCCGAACCTACGATAACCGCGGCCGAGTCTTTTAACTCATAAGCCACCGCGGCCATCTGCATAAGGCAGGCGTCGGTGGCAAAAACGTCTATTTTATGGCCAAGGGCCTGTTTTATCTGCGCCAGCGCCGCGCCCAGCTGGTCCACTTCCATGTGGTTCTTGCTGACATCGTCGTAGGAGATACCCAGGCGGCCCGCGCCGTGGTTCCACACCACCACGGCCACCTTTTGGGCCGGGAATTTGCGGATGCCGCGCTTTACAAAACGCACAAGGTTAGCCGCGCTGCCCATGTCGCCGTCGTTTGAGGCATAGAACGGAACCGAGGTGATTCTGGAAGGGTCGGCGTCCTGGGTTACATATATGGTTTTGGCCCCCCGCTGGAAGTTTAAATTGCGGCCGGAGGGGTCGTCTACCCCCAATATGCCGTACTCCACCACCACGGCCATCTTGGCGGTAGAGCCAACCTTTTCCATATCATTCACGCTCTTGTCGGCAAAGCCGAGTATGCCCAGGTCGTTAACGCCGTTTATAAAAACCAGCACAAGCCAATCGCGCTGGGCCGGGGCCGCGTCCTGGGGCTGCGCCGCGACAACAGCCGTCTCCCCCACGGCCGGGACCGCGGCCTGGGACTTAGGCAGGCTGGACATCAGGTTTTCAAACGAAACATCCTGGGCGCTTAGCCCCAGGGAGAGCGCGGCCACAGCCGCGAAAGTCATTGCTAAAATTTTCTTCATAACTGCCTCGGATATATTTTGGCTCATGGTTTGACTTTTATCAAAGGCCTTTAGCACTATAGACGAATAGGCCTTTAGTCCTAATAATGACCAAGATCAGACATTGCCATCGACGGCGCACCAATATTATATCAGGATTACTTGACTTGTCAAGACCACGGCGGCGGGGCTGGCGGTTTAAAGCCTTTATAAAAAAAGGCCGGCGCTTGCCGGCCCTCTTTTATCCGGGCGGGCGCCTAGATCTTCGGGGCGGCGCCGTTTATGGCTTTGCTGGTGACATTGAACTTTTTGAAGTTAGCGGCGAACAGGCCCGCCAGCTCCCGGCACTTGGCGTCGTAGAGTTTTTTGTCGGCCCAGGCCTCGCGCGGGTTCAGCACTTCAGCCGGCACTCCGGGGCAGGAGGTCGGGATCTCAAAGCCGAACACCGGGTCCCTGGTAAATTTCACCTTGGCGAGCTTGCCGTCCAGCGCCGCGTTGAGCAGCGCCCGGGTATGCTTTATGCTCATGCGCTTGCCCACGCCGTAGGGCCCGCCGCAAAGGCCGGTGTTTATCAGCCAGCAGTCGGCCTTGTTGGCGCGCATTTTCTTTTCAAGCAGTTCGGCGTAAACCGAGGGATGCTGCAGCATGAACGGCGCCCCGAAACAGGTGCTGAAAGTGGCCTTGGGCTCTTTTATCCCCATCTCGGTATTCGCCACCTTGGCGGTATAGCCGCTGATGAAATGATACATGGCCTGCTCATAGGAGAGCTTGGCGATAGGCGGCAGCACGCCGAAGGCGTCGTAGGTGAGCATTACTATGTTCTTAGGGTTTGGGAAAGCCGAGCCCTTAATGGAATTGTCTATATACTCCAAAGGATAAGCGGCGCGCGTGTTCTCGGTAAGCGAGCCGTCGTTTAGATCCAGCGCGCGGGTATTCTTGTCGTACACCACGTTTTCAAGTATGGTGCCGAAGCGCCCGGTGGCGGCGTAGATCTGCGGCTCGGCCTCGGCTGAAAGGTTTATGACCTTGGCGTAACAGCCGCCTTCGAAATTGAATACGCCGTTGTCGCTCCAGCCGTGTTCATCGTCGCCTATAAGGCGCCTGAGCGGGTCCGAGCTAAGAGTAGTCTTGCCGGTGCCGCTGAGGCCGAAGAAAATGGCCGTGTCGCCGGCTTTACCCACATTGGCCGAGCAGTGCATGGGCATTACGCCCTTTAGCGGCAGCAGGTAGTTCATTACCGTAAATACCGCTTTTTTTATCTCCCCGGCATAGGCGGTGCCGCCGATAAGCGCCATTTTGCGCTTAAAATTCAGCAGGATAAAGGCGCTGCCGCGCGTGCCGTCCACCTGGGGCAGGGCGTCGAAGCCGGGCACCGTTACCACGGTAAACTCGGGCTTAAACCCGTCCAGTTCCGCCGGGGTGGGCTTCACCAGCATATGCCCCGCAAAAAGGCTGTGCCAGGCGTACTCCGTGTAAACCCTGACCGCCAGGCGGTTCTTGGGGTCGGACCCGGCGTAGCAGTCCCGGCTGAAAATATCCTTGGTGGCCAGATAGCCCTGCACCTTGGCCAGCAGCTTGTCAAAGGCGGCCTCGTCTATAGCCACGTTCTGGTCGCTCCACCAGACATTCTTCTCGCAAGAGGGTTCCTTTACTATGAACCTGTCGTGGGGCGACCGGGCGGTGTGCTTGCCGGTGACGGCGCACAGAGCGCCGCCGGAGGAGATTTCCGCTTCTTTGCGGGCCACGGCATGCTCATAAAGCACCGGGGCGGAAAGGTTGTTGTACACGGTTTTTGAAGTTTTAATTTCGGTCATAGCGGTTTTCTCTTTGGTTCCTATCATAATTTCCCCTTGTGCGATTTTAATCTAAAAGCTTGCGGATGCGCCCCACGCCTTCTACTATGTCCTTCTCCGCGCCGCAGTAAGAAAGGCGCAGATGCCCTTCCAGGCCGAACTCCGCGCCTGGCACGGCCGCCACCAGGGCTTTTTCCAGCAGCAGGGCGGAAAGCTTCCGGGAGTCGGGCTCGTAGGCGCTGAAATCCGGGAAACTGTAGAAGGTGCCCTGCGGTTTGGCGAGCCTTACTTTTTTAAACTTGGCGAGTTCCGCCACCATCACGTCGCGCTTGGCCGCAAGCCCGGCGCGCAGGTTGTTTACAAAACCGTCGCCTTCGCGCAGCGCCCCGGCCGCGGCCGCCTGGCTGAGCGCCGACGGGCAGGAGGAGACCTGCGCCTGCACCTTCACCATGGCCTGGGTAAGCGCCTCGT
>JAVHRY010000125.1:0-7253 GCA_036171915.1 Elusimicrobiales bacterium
TAAATAATCGCTCATAAGCTGTCCATCAATTCAGACCGTTGTCTGTTTAAACTGTCCTTCCCCGCAAAATCGTCACATGATCCATCTTCAGGCTTAAGGATATAACTTCTCTGTAATACTGTCAACTTGCGGTTTTATCAGGCCGTTTTCCGCGCCTGATGGGCTTTACCGGCTTTACCTCCAAAGGCGCCTTTATCGAAGTGGCGATGTCCGCCTTCCTGTAAAAACCATAGGTCCAAAGACCACGCCCCTCTGAGCCTTACGGTCCTTCCGGGCCGCGCCGCGACCTGATAAACTATCTATACATGAAAAACCTTTTATCCGTCCTTACCGCCGCGATCGTTTTTAGTTCCGTCAGTAAACTGAACGCTGCCGAAGCCCCCGCTTACGAGCAGCTCTCCGCCATTCTTGCCGCTCCTGCGGCTCCCGCCATTCCCGCCGCCCACGCTGCGGTGCCAGATCCCATGACGCCGATGTATGCCCTCCCGGCGGCCCCTATCACCCGCTGGCCTACCTCCGTCCACGGCTATTTCGACACGGCGCAGGCGCTGGGCATAAGGGAGGACGACGCTTCCAACGATTATTACCCTTTCGCCGGTAAAGTCGACGTGCAGAACAACACCGGGGATTCCAATACCCAGACCGAAACCCTTGGGCTCAAAGGCGGGATGACCAGCGAGTCCGGCCACCCCAACCTTTTCGCCAACGGAGGGGACGTCAAGCGCATCTGGGAAGACGCGCTCAAGGATTACAGGGACCAGGATTTTGTCCGCGCTTATTACAAGATAGGGCTTATCGCCCATCTGACTCAGGACCAGGCCGTGCCTGCCCACGCGGCCAACATCAACCACGTGATAACTTTCGGCGACAATTTTGAAAAGGCCATAAACAAGAACACTTCGCTGTTCGCCAAGGTCCGCGACCAGGTGCGGGGCCTGATGCCGGCCGACATGGAGCCCTGGCAGTATTACCAGGTCCTTCAGGACGATACCCGCGGCCAGCTCGCCGGCTGGATAGACCCCGCCACCAAGACCATGTACTGGCCTCCCGCTTCGGACGCACCGCCGCGCGGCCAGGATTCCACCAGGGGTTCATGGAGCCACTACTCGAACAAAAAGGATACTTACGACTTTAACGTGAGCCCGCAGATCATGGAGCGCCAGGTGCTGATGGCCTCGGTTTATACCGCAGGCGTGCTGAAGGCCGCCGCCAGGCGCCTTCCCCCCGTGGTCGGCAACCCGGAGGCCCTGCGCCGCGAAAAGGACCAGAAGTCGATAGTGGACGTCTCCTTCAATATTTTCGACAACCGCAAAGGCGATATAGAACTGACTATCGCCCGCCCGTTGTACGGGACGTCCCAGAAAAGCACGGTAGCCCTGCTTCCGGCCGGCCAGACCCTGCCTGGCGGAGGTTTCGGCGTAACCTTGCCCGCCCTGCCTGCGGCTATAAAAGGGAAGGACGTCATCGTCGTTACCGCTACCGACGGGGACGGCAACAGTTCTTCCTTCCAGTTCAGGGTTGACTATAACGCCCCGGTGGATAATTTTTCCAGCGGCGGCTGAACGGCGATACCGGACAAAAGTGGGGATCAAGGTGACACACAACTTAATTGTGCGGGGGAAAGGCGGCAGGAGTCTTCCCCCGGTCACTTCCCAAAGAACAGGACCAGCGCGGAAGCTGAGGCGAGAGTGAGTACGGTGGCGGGGGCGCCTTCGAAATTTACCGCGCCGGTCTCTCCCAGACCGAAGCGCGTAACCCAGAGCGCGCACAAAGAGTTCTACGCCCAATGCACGCCTATCGCCGGCAGCAAGCCCCAGCGCAGATATACCGCGGAAAGCAGAAGGCCGGCCCTTGCAGCGCCGAGCACGTGCATCAGGTCCACCGGCGTCCCCCATAGTCTTCCAAGCAGGATGCAGCAAACCGAAAGGCACGCTGCCGCCCAGCAGCCCGGCCGGCACGCTCCAGAACGCCGCGGCAAAATGGACCACGCCGCCCCGGAAGCTAAGCCCGCAAGCACCCCCAGTCCTGCTTTTGGAGTATATCGGCTGGGTTTATAAATTGTTATGGTACTTATTCCGGGTTAAGGCTGAACAATTGCGGCTTGCGGTTGAGCTTCGCGCATGAATTTTAAAAACATTCTCTGTTCTTCGGTTTTGATCGCTTCGGCAATAATGCCTGCGCGAGCCTATAAAAAAGGCCGAGAGCGAGAAGTGAGGGCCGGTTGGGGATAGGGAACGTTGTTCACTGTATTCGTAACTTCTGAAAAGCGAAGCCGCCGGGTGCCCGGCGGTTTTGTTTTTGGCTGAATTAAGGAATGGCGCGCTGACGGGGCTGATTTCAGCCCCGCGGTTTCCGCGTCAGGAAGCCTGCGGCCTCAAGGATGGAGGAGGGCTTGTGATCCTTGTACACTATGCGCCAGATGCAGTCTATCACCGGCGTCTTTATGCCGTGCCTGGCGCAGAGCCCGCGGGCGGTCTTGAGCGCCTCGAAGCCTTCCACCACGGTCTTGATGCGCCTCTGCGCCTCGGCCGCGGAGACGCCGTGCCCTATTTCCCTGCCGAACCTGAAATTCCTGGACTTGGCCGAAGTGGCGGTGAGCAGCAGGTCGCCCATGCCGCTAAGCCCCCAGGCCGTGCGGTTCTTGCCGCCCAGCGCCTTGATTATCCGGCGCAGCTCGGAGGCGCTCTCTATAAGGAAAGCCGCTTCGCTGTTCTTGGACGCCCTGGACAGCCCGTCTATGATGCCGCTGCCTACGGCGTAAACGTTCTTCAGCGAGCCGCCAAGCTCCGCGCCCAGCCTGTCTTCGGAGATCTCCAGCTTGAGCGGGCCGCCTTCCATAAGCCTGGCGGCCTTCTTTAATTCCCTCAGATCCCGGCCGGCCAGCACCACCTTGGTGGGCGCGCCCGCGGCCACTTCCACGGCGAAGCTGGGGCCGGTCATTATCATGGTCAGGTTGCGGGCCTGCGGGATCTCTTCTTCTATGATCTCGCAGACGGTCATAAATTTACCGGCTTCTATGCCTTTGGTTACGGCTATGATATGCGGCAGCTTTCTGACGTTGAGCAGCGGCCTGATGGCGCGCGCCAGGCCCCGTACATGGCGGGAATCCACCGCCATCAGGATCAGGTCGGGAGCCTGTATGGCATCTTCGAGTTCGGTGAAGATCTTAACCCCGGCGGGCAGTTTGTAGCCGGGCAGAGCGTAATGCGCCCTGTGTTTTTTGAGGTGGGCGGCGAGGGCATGGTTGTATTCCCAGGCGCGCACGCTGTAGCCTTTGTCGGCCAGCAGGCCGGCCAGGGTGCTGCCCCACATGCCGGCGCCGATTACGGAGACTTCAGTTCTTTTTTTCATGGTTCTCATCTAAAATATCATAACAAAAAGAGGAGTGAGACCGCCGGGGATACCCTGCGGTTTTCTTTAAAAATTTTCAGGCAGAAGAAAGAGCTTGTAATAACAGGCCTTATGATTAATACAGATGAAAAGCTGCCCCCGGATATGTTCTCCGCAATAACGCGGGGTGACATTATCGAAGGAGGGGCCTGCCGGCAGCGGGGGGGCGCGGTCTATGGCAAAGCCCGGGGCGGAGGCCATAAGGGCATTGAAAGCGGGAACCGGCTGTGCGCCCGAAAAAAGAAAGACCGCTTTTGGCGGCCTTTCCCGATTACGGTTTTTAATTTCGTATCAGCGGATGCAAAGGAGGCCCCGGATACCTTCCCAGATTATCTGTACGCCTATGGCCAGCAGGATGAAGGCCGAGATCTTGGAGATGGTCTGCTCACCGGCCCGTCCCAGGCGTTTTATGAGTTTTTCCGAGTAGCGGTAGAAGAAGAAGACGCTGAGGGCGGCCAGGGCTATGCCGGCGGAAATTCCGGCGAAGTTCACCCAGGTGGCGTAGGCAAGAAGCGGGCCGGCGGGGACCAGGGTAAGCGTAACGGCTATGGACCCGGGGCCGGCCGTTACGGGCATGGTCATGGGGAAAAAAGCTTTAGAGGTCATCCTGGCTTTCAGTTCCTCCTGTTCGTCCTTCGAGAACTTGGGCTGGCTGTTCAGCATGCGCCAGGCCGTATTGAAAAGCAGCAGCCCGCCGGCGATCCGGATCACCGGCACGGAGATGCCGAAGATCTTAAGCAGCCAGCCGCCGGCCACCAGCACCGCGAAAAGCAGCATAAAGGTGTTCTTGCCTATCAGCCAGGCCAGCTGGTGCCGGTCGTCGTCGGCGAGCGAGGAGGTCATGTCCAGGAAGATCGGGGACATGGCGGGCGGGTTAAGAATGGGGAAAAGCGCCAGGAAAGTAAGGCCGGTGTAGCTCAGGAACTCTTGTGCCATAGTGCGGATATTATCGCATTTTGGGAAAGCCGGAAAAAAGAGGCGCAATAGAACTTTCCCCGGCTGCCGCCCACAGGGGGAAAAGCGCCAGGCAGGCCCGTTGGGTGAAAACGTCCATGATGAAGTTCCTTTTCAGGACTGGGCGAGGTAGCCGGCCAGGAGCCCCGGGGGATGTTCCGGGGGGGGTCAGAAAGATAGGGCGGGTGGTTAGCGGCGCGGCGGCCGGTTTCAGCGGCCCTGCCGGTAAACCGCGAAAGCCCGCGGCGCGAGCTCCAGCGAAAGCCCGCCGCCTCGGCGGGAAAGCGCCGCGCCGCTGCTCAGGACCGCGACGGGACGGGCGCCAAGCGCGTCTTTGCCGAGCGCGATAGTTTTAACGGCGGCGCCGTTATTCATAAAGCAGGTAAGCCCGGAACCCGGCAGGCGGCGCCTGAAGGCCAGGACCTCGCCGTCGCAGCATTCCTTAATAAATTCAAACGTGCCTTCCTTTATCGCAGGGGCGCCGCGCAGCTTCGCCAGGTCCTTGTAAAGTTTCAGCAGGTCCATGTCCCAGAGCCGCTTGTTCTTCCAGGGCATGCCGCGGCGCGTGCCGGAGTTGAAGACTCCGGCCAGGCCTATTTCCTCGCCGTAATATACATTTATGGCGCCGGGGAAAAGAAAAGAGAAGACTACCGCCAGCTTCATGCGGGGCTTGTCCCCGCCGTAGGTGTCCAGCATCCTGTCGGTGTCGTGGCTGGACATCATGTTCATCTGGGCGAGCGCCGCCCCCGGCCTGTGCCCGTCCAGCAGGCTGGTCATACTTTTAATGAAGGCGGCCTGGCTGGCCGGCTTGAGCTGCTGCCCGGCGTAAGAATGGGTAAGCTTAAGCTTCGGCCCGCCGAAATAGGAGATGCAGGCCGCGCTCAGCCGGTAATTCATTACCGCGTCGAACTGGTCGCCTTTAAGCCAGCGGGAGGCCTCGCCCCAGATCTCCCCGGTAAGGTAGCAGCCGGGGTTGACGGCCTTGCACACGCGCCGGAACTCGCGCCAGAAGGCTGAGTCTTTTATCTCGTACGGCACGTCCAGGCGCCAGCCGTCTATGCCCTGCTCCAGCCAGTAGCGCGCTACGCCAAGTATGAATTTTCTTACTTCGGGATTGGCGGTATTGAACTTGGGCAGCGCCGGCAGGTCCCACCAGCAGGCGTAATTTGGCTTCTCGCCCTTCCTAAGGTTGTAGGCTTTAAGAGGGTAGCCGCTGGGGCGGAACCATTTGCGGTAGGGGGAGGCCGCGCCGTTCTCAAGCAAATGGTTGAACTGGAAGAAGCCGCGGCTGGCATGATTGAACACGCCGTCCAATACTATCTTTATCCCCCGCTTGTGGGCCGCTTTTATGAGCGATTTCAGGGCGGCGTTGCCGCCCAGCACCGGGTCCACGGAGTAATAATCAAAAGTATGGTAGCGGTGGTTGGCGGCCGAGGAAAAAACGGGAGTGAAGTAAATAACGCTCGCGCCGAGTTCCTGTATATAGTCCAGCCGCTCTTCCACGCCCAAAAGGTTGCCGCCCTTGAACCCGTCCGGTGTTTCCGGGGAGTCCCATACTTCAAAGAGCCCGTCGGGATGCGCCGCCGGGGATCTGGCGAAACGGTCGGGGAAGACCTGGTAAATTACCGCGCCTTTTATCCAGTCAATGGTTTTCATGGTCCGCCTTCTATTATAAAAACTTTCCGGTTGTTTCGGGAAACCACGCCCGACTTTTTTGTATTATAAATATAAATTCAGCCTCACATCAGGATAAAAATGGACAACATCAAAAAATCGCGCTTCATCCTCGGCATAGCCGGGGGCTCCGGCTCCGGCAAGACCACGCTGGCCGGCAAGCTTATAGACCAGTGTAATAAAATAGGCATAGACGGCCAGCTTTTTTCCCTGGACAACTACTACCAGCCGCTGGACCACCTGGGCTTTGAAGCGCGGAAAACCTATAACTTTGACCATCCCGACGCTATAGATTCAACCCTGGCCGTCAAACACCTGTCCGGCCTGTGTGCCGGGAAGGTCATCCACCAGCCGGTTTACGACTTTAAGCAGCACACCCGCGAAAAAGAGCTGGTAACTTTAAAACCTACCAGGCTGATAGTTGTTGAAGGTCTTTACGCGCTTTATTTCCCCAAGTTGCTGGCCCTCTGCGACTACAAGATCTTCGTCTCCACCGGCATGGTTACCGCTATGCTGCGCCGCGTGCAGCGCGATATCAGCGAGCGCGGCCGCGACATAGAGGGCATCAAGCACCAGATACTGGCTACCGTCCTGCCGATGTACGAGACCTATGTGAAACCCACGCAGAAGAACGCCCACTTCTCCATAAACTGGGAAGGGGAAGAAATTCCCGGCAAGGCCACCGAAGGCCTGGTGCGCATGATGCGCGACCACTTCCGGTAAACGCGCCTTAGCTTAAGGCGCGGCCGCCCCCGGGTTTCTTAATAAGCCGCTCTCGCGCGGGGAGGGCTGCTTAAAATAAGAAGCGCATTTTCCCGGCTGACACTGGCGCCAACCGCTCTTGTTCCCCGCGGATAACAGATAAAAATGGATCTAACGCTGTTGGCGCTGCTCTTTCTGCTTGCGGCCGCGTTCTTTACTTCGAGGCCGCTGCGCCCGCGCGGCCGCGCGGCGGTATTCGGGTTATATCTTCTGCTGTATGCCTTCGTCTTTCCCGTACTTCTGTGGCTGCCTTTATATTTTTCCGCGGATTTCTCGCGCGAAGTTGACTATCCCAACGGGTTCAAAGAATATATCTATTCCTCGCGCAGCAGCGAAAAGCAGCGGCTGCCTGTAAACAATGACCTCCTTATAGCGGAGGAGGATTATAAACCGGGCGCCTCGGACAGGCGCCGGATCGTGATACTCGGGGATTCTTTCGCCGCTGGTTTCGGGCTGGATTTCAAGGACACTCT
>JAVHRY010000126.1:0-7198 GCA_036171915.1 Elusimicrobiales bacterium
TTATAGTGTTAAGCCCGGCCGGGTTATAGTTTAACGCGCTTATCCCCATTGCCGAAGCCACCCCCGCCGAAGCTGTACTACAGCGGTATGCGGTCCTTCTGTAGTTCCAAGGGGTGGACACAAGGTTAAATAAGCACTATTAAAGGAGCCGTTATAGATTTCGACTCCGTCTATATCCGCCACAAGCTCAGTATTGCTGCACCCATTAATATTGACAAAAGTACCCCAAGCTACCCCCGCGTACTGATATTTTGAGCTAACATAATTGTCCGGGTAAAAGTTGTACCATTCCACACTCGCCCCGCACTGGGCAAAAGAATTTACTAAAAAGAGAAAAGCTCCGGCAAAAATCCAGGCGCAAGCGAGCGCCAGTTTTACGGCAAATCCGCGTATTTTCATAATGCCCCCCGAAGTTATTTTTGTTTTTTTAAAGCAGCCAGACACTCTTTTAAATGCTTATAGTCCTGATGGTCGTCTGGGAACTTAAACCCTCTACGCCGCATCTCGTCTTTACCCCATGACCACCTTGAATCATTGGCAAAATTATTAATAGTCTGTTCTAGCACAGGTATGGCGCGTTTGTTGCCGAGTTTTACCAGTGCATCCGCACCGGAATAAACATCCATCCGATTGCCACCGCCGCCCTCAACAGCATGTGTCTCTTTAGCGGGCAGAAACCATCTAAGAATGGGGTCTACAGCCTCTTTGACATCCATTTTTGCAAGAACAGCCACAGCCTCATCCCTTGAAGCGCCTAAATATGACCTGTCATCCAACAATTTTAAGAATCTTGGGATTATTAACGGTTTTGCGAGCGCCTTGGTTGCCGGGTCATTTATCATGTCCGAGAATTGCTGTATCGCTGTAACCTGGTAAAAAGAATCCGGCACACTCTCATCGAATATTTTTATCAGATACCCGATGGCCCTCGGGTCCTTTGATTTGCCCAAGGCTCTTACGGCGTTCAGGTTTATCCCCACGTCATTAATGTTTGCGGGTCCGCGCTCGGTTAGTTTCATTAAAACATCCGCATCATCCATTCCGCTAGAGCCCGCAACAGCCATTACTACTTGCAGCACTTCAGCCGGCGTATCGGTAGATTTGGCGACGGCAGAAATAGCTTCCTTAACCTTCGCATTGTCTTCGGAGACTTCCAGTAACATTCGCGCCGCCACAGCGCGGACACGATTATTCTCATCTTTATCCAGCATAATTCCCGCAAAATCTTCCGCATACCTGTTCAGTTCGGATTCGCTTGCCCCATGGCTTTTGCAAGCGACTAAAAGATATCTTATGTGCCAATCAAACCGCTTGTCTTTAATGGCGGCAATCAAATCCTTATTGAATGGAAGGGAATCTATGGTTTTTTCCAGCTTTCCCCCGATTGTTTCCAGGGCGGCGTCATCCTGGCTCCTGACTTCGGCTGTTATCTTCTCCATCTCGCGCATTTTTTTTACCATGCGTTCTGAAACTTCTGTGCTGTGGGATTTAGATGTTGCCAGTTCGTCTTCGCTGGAACTCACGCTACCAGAGGTTATGTCTACGTAATTTGTAGTGGTGATTTTTTCAGGTTCCTGGGAAAAGCCAGGAATAGCGCCACAAAACAGAAGTAGCTGTGCAATTATCAGGTTTATCCTTATCATAGGAAAGCCAGCGCGAAAGAATATGGTCATCCTTGATCACCAACGACAGTCACCGGCTCGCAGGCACAGGCCGTACAGGTGGACGCGATACCGCCGCTAAAAGAATCTGCGGCATAATAGTTGTCGGGGGCTTTTTGCCAGACAACGCTTATTGTGGGCCAACTATGCGGGCAGGATTGGGCAGAAGAGTTTGCCGGCAACAATAAATGTCCGGCAAACAGCAAAGCGCAAACGACTGCCAATTTTATGGCAAATCCGCGTATTTTCGTATTGTGCCCGTTACTTTTGTTTCTTCAAATCAGCCAGACACTTTTTAAATATTGTTTACCTTTGCGGTTTGTTCTTAATGCCTTTTTTGCTTTCTGTGCCTTCCGGGGTACTTCTGCTTCAGTTGCTTGTCAGGCGTGAATATTCACGTTTGCGCCTCGTACAGGCCCTTGTATATCCCGCCGAGCTTTAGCAGCTCCTCGTGGGTGCCTGTTTCGGCCAGTTCGCCCCTTTTTAACACAAAGATCTTGTCCGCTTTTTTAACGGTTGAAAGCCTATGCGCCACCATCACCACCGTGCGGCCGCCGAGGATGCGCTCTATGGCGCCCTGCACCGCCTGTTCGCTTGCGGTGTCCAGGTTGGAAGTCGCTTCGTCCAAGAGCAGGATCTTCGGTTTTTTTATTATGGCCCGGGCTATAGCCAGGCGCTGGCGCTGCCCGCCGGAAAGTTTTATCCCGCGCTCGCCCAGTATGGTGTCGTAGCCCTGGGGCATGGAGGCTATAAAAGAGTGGATGTCGGCGGCCTTGGCGGCGTCCATCACCTCGTCCATGGCGGCGCCGGGGCGGCCTATGGTGATGTTTTTATAAACCGTATCGTCAAAGAGGATGGTGTCCTGCGTTACCAGCCCCATATGCGCGCGCAGGCCCGTGGTGTCCAGGTCGAGCAGGTCGTGCCCGTCGGCCTCAATGCTGCCGGAGAGCGGGTCGAAAAAACGTAAAAGCAAATGCACTATGGTGGTCTTGCCCGAACCGGAGGGTCCCACGAACGCCGCCACCTCGCCCGGGTTTATTGTGAATGACAGGTTTTTAAGTACCTGGATGTCGCGCGACGGGTACTTGTAGTTTACTCCCTTGAATTCAATTTTCCCGTCCAGTTTGTCTATGTTCCTGGTGGTAGCCTTAACTATGACGGTGGGCTTTTCGTCCAGTATCTGGTAAATGCGCTCCCAGGAGGACAGGCCCTGCTGGAGCTTGGAGTTCATGTTCGCTATGTTCTTTATCGGGCTGTAGGCCGTAAAGAAGCCGGCTACGAAGGAAAAGAAATGCGCGGTGGTCATGGTACCGTTGAAGATGGCGTGCCCGCCGAGGTAGATGATGATGATAAGTATCATGCTGCCCATCAGCTCCATAATGGGGCCGCTTATGGCCGCGGCGCGCAGGTAGCGCATCATTTTGGAAAAATAGGCGTCGTTGGAGACCTTGAACTTGGCTATGGCCTGTTCCTCGTAGTTGAAAGCTTTCACCACGGTTATGCCCTGCAGGCTCTCTTGGAATTTATGCGATATCTCCCCTACCAGCACGTTGCTTTCCAGGCTGGCTTTGCGCATTTTACGCCCGAATATGCCCAGCAGCAGCGCGGTGATGGGCAGAATTACAAGGGAGATCAGCGCGAATCTCCAGTTGATATAGAAAAGTACGCCTATGCAGGAAACTACCGTAAGCACGTCGCGGATGCCGTAGAGGGGGATGAACTGCACGGTGCTCTGCACGTTGTTCAGGTCGTTAATGACGCGGCTCATCACGTCGGAGGAGCGGTTGCGCCAGTAGAATTCTATGGAGAGGTCGTGGATATGCGTGAACAGGTTCTCCCGTATCTGCTGCACCACTTTCTGCCCGACCCAGCTCATAAGGTAGGCGTTCGTGTACTCGGCCGCCATCCTCAGTACGAAGAGCGCGGGCAGGCCGATGACGACCCAGCGCAGTATGTCCAGGTTTTTGTCCACGAACACGCCCTGTATTACCGGGCCGAGTATGTATACCACGCCGCCGCGTATGGCGGCCAGTACCAGCATGGAGCCGGCGGCCTGGACAAGGCGGCTCTTGTAAGGCTTTAAATACCGGAACAGGGCGCGGGCCAGTATTTTAAAGCGTTTTTTTTCCAGCCCGGGCCGGCGGTTGGCTTCTGTTGTCATGGTCAGCTCAGGTAGGATAGTATCTTTTGCGCCGCGCGCTCCGCCGCGCCGCTGGTACCGAGCATCCCGCGCAGGGTCAGCAGTTCTTTCCTGGCGGCGCACAGGCGCGGGGGATTGTTTATGTAGGCGAAAGCTTCGCGCGCCAGCCCGTCCACCGTGGCTTTTTCCTGTATCAATTCTTTCACGGCGGCTTTTTTGAGCAGGATGTTGACGAGCGAAATATATTGCGTCTTCACCACGCGCTTGGCCACCTCGTAGGTGAACTTCGGCATCTTGTAGGCCACGGCCATGGGCACGCCGAGCAGCGCGTTTTCAAGGGTCGCGGTGCCGGAGCAGGTAAAGGCGAAGTCCAGCCGGGAGCGCAGCTTATAGTCCTTCTCCCGCACTATCTCTATGTCCTTGGACCAGTATTTTTCCACGCCTTCGAGCGCCGGCACGATGCGCTCGTCAGGGAATTCCGGCACGGCGAACAGGTAGGCGCGGGCCTTGGGATGCTGTTCCTTTATGCGGTAAAAAGCTTTTATGAAGAGGGGCAGGTGGCGCGAGATCTCCGACTTGCGCGAACCGGGTAGTATGCCTATTTTCCAGGCGCCGCCTTCCGGGGCCCCGGGTTTTTCCAGGGGCTCGGGCATAATATCCAGCAGCGGGTGCCCGATGAAGGTGACGTTGCCCTTAACTTTTTTGTAAATGGCCTCTTCGAAAGGGAAGACCACGAAGATCTCGCGGGTGAGCCTGGCTATCTTGGCGGCGCGGCCGGCGCGGGACGCCCAGACCTGCGGGCTGATATAGTAAAAAGCGGGGACCTTGCGGTGGGCGGCCAGGCCCAGCACCTGGCTGTTGAACCCGTAGAAGTCTACGGCTATGACGCAGGCCGGGCGTTTTTCTTCCATGTAGCGGCGCACCAGTTTTATAAGCTTAAGCCAGAGGAAAAAATGTTTAAAGGGTTCGGAAAAACCTACGGCCCCGACCGAGACCAGGTTGTAGATAAAGTGCGTGGAGACTTCCTGCATGCGCACGCCGCCGATGGCGGTGACGGAAATTTCAGGGTCCTTGGCGCGCAGGGCTTTTATGAGGTTAGCCGCGTGCAGGTCCCCGGAGGGGTCGCCTGCTACTACCAGGATGTTCTTGTTGGTGGGGGCGATTTTAGCCATAAAATTTATAAATGACCGCCAGCTGCTTTAAGCCGTATGCCATAGGCTGAAAAGGGAGGCCTTAAAAGTTTATGGCCTATGGCCGGCGGCAACTTTAATGCTTGTCGATGCCGGCATTCTTCAGGCCCTCGTCCATGAGCACCTTTGTCGCCGAGCCGATGTCGGAAAGGGAGCGGGCCAGCGATTCCTGCGCCTCCTCCGCCTTGGAGGCGGAAACCTCAAAACGGCGCATGGTCTCGGTGATCTTGAGCGCCAGGCGCAGCGCCTTAAGGCCTTTCTCGCCGCTGGGGGCCGGGGTTTTGGCCGTTTTAATGCAGTCTATAAAGTGGTAAAGCTCTTCTTTTATGGGCTGCTTGGGCTCCAGTTTCGGATAGGAGATCTCAATGTCTTTAAGGGTCTTTATCACCGGGTTTTTTTTAGTGTAGATTTTAAGGCGGGAGCTTACATAATCCACCGACAGGTAGGAATCCTGCTGGTAGATGCGCATGCGCCGGGCGGCTTCCATGCTGACGCGGCTGGCGGTAATGTCGGCTACGCAGCCGTTCTTGAACTTCAGGCGGACGTTGCAGATATCCTCGTGGTTCGAGAGCATGCTGGCGCCTATGGCTTCAAAAGTGTCCACTTCCGAATCTATCATGGTGAGGATGATGTCCAGGTCGTGGATCATCAGGTCCAGCGTAACGCCGGTGGCGGCCACGCGGGGGTCGTAGGGCCCCAGGCGCTCTATGGTGACGTAGCGGGGGTTCTTTACGTGCTTTAAGGTTTCGACCACGGCGGAGTTAAAGCGCTCCGAGTGGCCGACCTGCAATACCACTTTATTCGTCTCCGAGATAGCCAGCAATTTGCGGGCGCCCTCTTCTGAATTCGCTATCGGTTTTTCCATCAGTACGTGTATGCCGGCGCTGAGCGCCTGCACGCCTATTTCGGAGTGGTACTCGGTGGGGGCGGCTACTACCAGGGCGTCCACCTGGTTGAGAAGTTCGTCTACGGTCTTGTAAGCCACGCAGTTGTGGCGCCAGGCCAGCATCTGGGCGCGCAGAAGGTTGGGGTCGGAGACGCCTACCAGTTCAACTTCCGGCATTTTCGAAAGGGTGCGGGTATGAAAACCGCCGAGTTTTCCGGCGCCTATCACGCCGAAACGTATTTTCTTTTCTTTTTCAGGCATATTATCCTCTAAAAACAAATAACGGGGCCTTTAATTCGGGGGACTATTATCAGATTATTCTACCAAATATACGCGCGAAGGCATTAGCAGTCTGCTGAAAAACCCCCTTTCGGTGTCTTTTGGCCGCTTTTGGCCTGCGCTTTTGCGCCGCTCAACTTACAACCTCCGTAGAGGGTGCTCGTTTCGCGTCGCTTCGGCTCGGCTCAAAATCGACTCAAAATCCCTCCGAGCAGGTTTTTTCAGCGGACTGTTAGGGAAGCGGCTACCGGGCGCCCGGTTTATTCCGCAAGAAGTTTTTCGGCTTCGCCGGTAAGGGCGTTGAGGGCGTTTTCCAGTTCAACGGACTTGGCGGCCACATCGTCGGTTTCCGCTACGCGGAGGGGCTCCCCGTAGACGGCTTCTATGCGGCCGAAAGGGAAGGGGAACTGGTATTTATCCCAGCTGCGCAGTATCTTTTTGCGCGAGAGGGCGCAGGCTACCGGGATTATGGGGACTCCGGCTTTCTGGGCGAGGTAAACTATGCCGGGCTGGGCCTTGAAAATGGGGCCGCGGGGGCCGTCGGGGGTTATGGCGACGGAGTAGCCCTGCCGGGCGGCTTTTATCAGGCCCCTTAGCGACAAGAAACCGCCGGAGGTAGTAGAGCCGCGCACAAAGGTGAAGCCGAAGCGCCTGAGGATGCGGGCCATGTACTCGCCGTCTTTACTTTTACTGACGAGGCCGCAGATCCCCCTGCTGCGGTGCAGGTAGATAAAGAGCACTTCCTGCCGGTGCCACAGGGCGTAGACGGCGGCGCCGGGGCGCTCTTTTTGGCCTTTTACATTTATGCGCGAGGTTTTGCCCACCAGCTGGATGTAAAGCCAGGCGAGGAGGGAGAGGATAGAATGGGTGGGCGAGTTTTTATAAAGCAGTTCGTTCATGGTTTATCTTGAAGCGGGTCCGGGGCGGCAAGGGTATGTGCCCGGCGGGCACCGGGTCGGCCACACCGTGGCCGCCCTCCTCACTCAGTCGCGGCGCTTACGCAAGCCGCTCCTTCCGTGAGGGCCCGCCGAACCCATACCCT
>JAVHRY010000127.1:0-7176 GCA_036171915.1 Elusimicrobiales bacterium
ACATCCCGGTGCGCCCTTATTCCGAGTTTAAAGCTAAATACCCCGAGTACGCGCTCCTCCTGGGCTGGAACCATGCCCGGGAAATAATGGCGAATGAGAAAGACTTTAAAAAAGCCGGCGGGAAATGGCTGGTCTATGTCCCCAAGGTGGAGATCCTCGGATGATACAGTGCAGCAACCCCCACGCGCAGTACGCCGCCCATAAAGCGGAGATCGACGAGGCCGTCCTCGGCGTCATGGCCCGCGGCCGTTATATACTTGGCCCGGAAGTGGAAGCCTTTGAAAAAGAATTCGCGGCCTATATCGGCGTGAAGCACGCCATCGGCGTGGGCAGCGGCACAGACGCTTTGAACGTCGCCCTTAGGGCCTGTCAAATAGGGCCCGGCGACGAGGTCATAACCGTTTCCCATACCGCGGTGGCCACGGTTTCCGCCATAGAGATGGCCGGGGCCGTGCCGGTGCTGGTCGATATCGACCCCGCCCGCTATACTATCGATACGTCCAAGATAGAGGCCGCTATAACCGCGCGCACGAAAGCTATAATTCCTGTGCATATTTACGGCCAGCCGGCTGACCTGACCCCGATACTCGCTATCGCTAAAAAGCGCGGCCTCAAAGTTATAGAGGACTGCGCGCAGTGCGTAGGCGCTATGTACAAGGGCCGGCGAACCGGTTCCTACGGCGATATCTCCTGCTTTAGTTTTTATCCCACCAAGAACCTCGGCGCCATAGGCGACGGCGGCATGGTGCTTTCGAATAGCGACGAACTGGCCGCCCGCGCGGGGCTGGTGCGCCAGTACGGCTGGGCGCGGCGCTATATCAGCGATATACCCGGCGTGAATACGCGGCTGGACGAGATGCAGGCGGCGATACTCCGGGTGAAACTGCCCTACCTGGACGCGGATAACACGGCCCGGCGCAAACTGGCCGCGGCTTACGGCTCCGGCCTGGCGGGAGCCGCTGGCCTGGCCCTCCCGGCGGCGGACGCGGGGCATGTCTACCACCTTTATGTAGCGCGTTCCCACGACCGGGACCGGCTCATGGAGCATCTCAAAGCCAAAGGCGTGGGGGCGATGATCCACTATCCTGTGCCGGTCCACCTCCAGCCCGCCTATAGCAAGCGCCTCGCCCCGGCGAAGCTTGGCGAAACCGAGCGCGCCGCGCGGGAAGTGATTTCTCTTCCGATGTACCCGGAGCTTTCCGAAAGCGAGCTGAAGCAGGTCGTGAGCGCGGTTCTGGAGTTTAAACCTTAATGACCGGAAAGTCCGCCATCGAAGGCGTAAAAATAATCGGCCTGGCCACGCACTCCGACGAGCGCGGTTTCTTCCGCGAGCTCATGCGCGCCGGCGACGGCTCGCTGCCCGCGGGCTTCGGGCAATTGAGCCACTCCCTGGTGAACAAGGGCGTCCAAAAGGGCTGGCACGCCCATAAAAAGCAGGGGCAGTGGAATTATCCCGCCTGCGGATTGCTCAAAGTCGCGCTGCACGACAATAGGCCGCAGTCGCCCACCCGCGGCAGGACCATGGAATTCCTGGCCGGCGAGGGCCAGCCCGCGCAGGCGTATTTTTTCCCGCCGGGCGTCCTCCACGGCTATTTATGTCTTCAGGGGCCCGTACACATGTTTTATATAACCTCAGGAGTTTACGACCCGGAGGGGGACGAAGTCCGCATACCCCATGACGATCCGGAGATAGGTTATGACTGGGCGGCCGGCGGGAGGGAAAAAGGCTTATGAGCTCCAGCGGCACGATAGAGAGGTCCCCTATAGCGCTGGTCAATGCGTCCTGTCCGCGCTGCGGCGGGAAGGAGAGCGTTACGATAGCGCGCGGAAAAGACCGGCTCTGCGGGATCCCGGGGGAATACTTCGCGGCGGAATGCCGCGGCTGCGGGCTGTGGTTCCAGAATCCGCGACCGCCCCTTGACCGCCTTGGAGACCTTTATCCGGACGACTATTTGCCGCATGTCCGGCCTGAACCGGTGGTGATACGCCCGGGAGCTGCTGAATATTTGCGTTTGCATAAGGGTTACGCGGAACTGAAGCCCGATGCTGGGATTAGCGACGGCTGGGCTTCCCTTTCAATATTTTCACCTGTGAGAAAATGGCTTGCCGGAGTTGCTCTTACTCCCGACTACGTTCCCGGGGGGAAACTCCTTGAGATAGGCTGCGCCTCCGGGGCGCGCCTGCTTTACCTGCGCCGCCTTGGCTGGGAACGCCTTTACGGCATCGAGCTCATTCCGGCGGCGGCCGCGCAGGCCCGCGAGGCGGGTTTCGAGGTGGTCAGCGGGCAGATAGAGAGCAACCTCGCCGCTTATCCCGACGACTTTTTCGACGCGGTGGTCTCCAGCATGGTGTTCGAGCATCTCGCGGACCCCTTCTCCGTAGTCAGCGAGGCCGGAAAAAAGTTGAGACCCGGGGGGGAATTCCTTTTTTCCACGATCGTCAGGGATTCGCTGGACTTCAAGCTGTTCGGAGATTACTGGGGCGGTTTCGATTTTCCGCGGCACATGGTTCATTTTTCCATGGCCGATGTGCTCGGGATGCTGAAGGAGAAATTCGAGGAGCCGGAATGGTTCTACCAAAGCGCCCCGGCCGATTTTTCCCGGCCGAGCTCCTGGCGCCTGGCGGAAGGGAAGGGCGGGCTGCCTGACCGCGCCTTGCTCGCGCTCGCGTCCTCGCGCCTGGGCGGGCCGCTCGCGTTCGCCGCGGCCATGGCAGGCCTTACCTGCCGCGTTTCGTTCCGCTGCCGGAGAAAAGCCTGAAAATATGCGCGGAAAACGGGAACAAGAGAGAGCAAGCCCGCGGACCTGTAAGCGGCGAAGATGAAAAAAAGTTTTGACACGGCGCCCGATTTGAAATGGAGGAACCCGAAAATGACTGCGAATAAAAATGAAGTTCTGGATTTCTGGAATAAGCGCGCCCAGGTCGGGCGGAACGCGGGCACGAATGACTTCATGCTCAAGCGCCTGGAAGAGGCGGCTTTGTTGGAGCGTATCCCGCGCGGTGCGGAGGTCCTTGATATCGGCTGCGGAAACGGCTCCACGCTGATACGGCTCGTCAAGGAAAAGGGCTGTACCGGGGTCGGCCTGGACTTTTCCGAAGACCTCCTCGTCCTGGCGCGGAAGGCGGCGATAGATAACGGGGTGCAGGAGAAGGTGAGGTTTATACAGCGAAATGTCCTGGAATTGGGGAATGACCTGGGGCAATTCCAGTATATTTTCACGCAGAGGTGCCTGATCAATCTCGCGACGGAAGAGGAACAGCGCCGCGCTTTCGACTCTGTGCTCCGGCTGCTTCGCCCCGGCGGCTGTTACTATATGATCGAAGCTTTTACGGAAGGCAACACGGCCCTTAACGCTCTCCGCGAGACCTTTCACCTGGAGCCGATGACGCAGCCCTGGCACAACAGGTTCTTTGAACTGGACAAAGTGCTGAAATGGGCGGACTCGTGTCCGGCGGGCGTTCAGGAGGTTTCTCATTTCGCAAGCACGTACTATTTCCTGAGCAGGGTGGTTTACGCGAAATTGGCGGCTGATCGCGGCGAGGCATTGCGCTACGATTCGGACATTAACCAGCTGTCTCTGAGCCTGCCGCCGATCGGGGAGTTCGGGGCGACGAAGCTGGTGGCGTGGCGGAAACCGGCCTAAGGGGCTTATCGGAACCGGGAGGCCGGAATTAAGGATCGAAGGAAGGACATTATGAAACCAATATATATGGCGGGCCCGTGGATCACGGAGCATGAAATAAAGACCGTTGAGGACTGCATGCGCAACGGCTGGTACGATTACAAATACGTGGAAAAGTTCCAGAAAGAATTCGCGGCCTATCATGACCGCAAGTACGCGGTCATGACGCCCAATTGCACGACCTCGATCCATCTTCTTCTGACCGCCATGGGGATCAAGGAGGGCGACGAGGTCATAGTCCCGGAGAACACCTGGATCGCCACCGTGGCGCCCGTGACGTATCTTAAAGCTACTCCCGTTTTCTGCGATATCGACCCCGTCAACTGGTGCCTGGACCCGGCATCCGTGGAAAGGAGTATTACCCCCCGCACCAAGGCCATTATAGTGGTCGATGTTTTCGGGAATATGCCCCTGATGGACGAACTGCTGGCGATCTCCAAAAAGCACGGCATCCCCCTGGTCGAAGATTCCGCCGAGGCCCTGGGCTCCACCTATAAAGGGATCCGCGCCGGGAAATTCGGCGTCGGTTCCGTTTTCAGCTTCCACCGGACCAAGACCGTGGCCACCGGGGAAGGCGGGATGCTGCTGCTCGACGACGATAAATTGTACGAGAGGTGCATGTTCCTGCGGGACCACGGCAGAAAGCCCGGCGGGCGCGCGTACTACAACTACGAGGTCACGTATAAATATATGCCGTTCAACCTGCAGGCGGCGATGGGCTACGCCCAGTTCCAGCGCATAGACGAATTGATCGGGAAAAAAAGATGGATCTTCGAAGAGTATAAAAAACGCCTCGCGGGGATACCCGACATCGAGCTTAACGCCGAGCCGGAAGGGGTGTTCAACAGCGTGTGGATAACGGGCCTCCTGCCCGGCAAGAGTTACAACATGGACAAATTGCAGTTCATGGAAAAGCTGGAGAAACTCGGCATGCCGACCAGGCCGTTCTTCTACCCGCTGACCTCGCTGCCGGCGTTCGAGGGGATGGAGAAGATCTATAAACCCAGAAACCCCGTCGCCTACGATATCTGTTCCCGCGGTATAAACCTGCCCGGGGCGCTGATCCTGACCGAGGACCAGATCGAGTTCATCTGCGACTGTGTGACGAAAGTCCTGAAGCCTTAATTTATGAAAGGAAAAAAGGTTCTGATCACCGGCGGGCTGGGCTTTATCGGCAGCAATCTCGCGCACCGCTGCCTGGAGCTTGGGGCCGAGGTGACGGTGTACGACTGCCTGGACCCGCTGTCCGGCGGCAATATGTACAACCTGCACGGCATAGAGAATTCGCTGCGCCTGGTGGTCAACGATATCAGGAGCATGGAAGGGATCAGTTCCTGCATCAGGGGGCAGGAGCTCCTGTTCAACTGCGCCGCGTACACTTCGCATCCCAATTCGATGCGGGAGCCGCTCATAGACATAGACGTGAACTGCAAGGGCACGATAAACATCCTCGAATCCGCCCGCCGCTTCAACCCGGAAATAAAACTGGTCCATGTCGGGACCAGCACGCAGACCGGGAAAATGTGCTACAGCCCGGTGGACGAGAACCACCCCGAGTTCCCGATGGATATCTACTCCGCCAACAAGACCGCTTCCGAAAAATACGTCCTGATCTACTCCCGCGCCTACAAGATGCGGACCACGGTAGTGCGGCTGGCCAATGTCTTCGGCCCCAGGTCGAATATAAAGACGCCCGACCTCGGCTTTATGAATTATTTCATCGGCCTCGCGCTTCAAGGCAAAGCGATGACCGTATACGGGGAAGGGGCGCAGCTCAGGAACGTGACCTTCGTCCAGGACTGCGTCGACGCGCTCCTGGCCGCCGCCGCGAGCCCGGCTTCCGACGGCGAGGTTTTTTTCGCCGTAAGCGACAGGCAATTCAGCGTGGCCGAGATCGCGCGCGGCATAGCCGAGCACGTGGGCGGCGAAGTCCGGTTCGTGGGCTGGCCGAAGGAGCGCCAGGTCATCGACGTCGGCGACGCGGTCATCAGCAATGAAAAGATCAGGAAAGCGCTGGGCTGGGAGCCGAAACGGACCATGGCGGAGGGCCTTGTAAAAACGAAGGAATATTTCGTCCCGGTCCTGGAGAAATACCTGTAGGACGCGTATTTTAAAGAATGGAAACAGATAAACCTGAAAAACCGCTCCGCGTGCTGGTCATCCTGGAAATGGGGCTTCAGTTCCCCAGCGGATTTCTGCGCGCCTGTATCTACAGGGACCATTTCGCGCGGGCCGGCTGGACGGTGAAATTCGTCAACCATAATTTCACCGGGCCGCTGCTCTGGCATATCAAACCGCTGTTCAGGCTGTACCGGTACCTCAACGAGCTCCGGCTGGTCCGCTTCGCCGGCTCGTACGACGTCGTGTATATGTCCAAGGTGCAGTCCCTGCGCCTGGTAACGATGCTGCGGCGCGGGACCAAAGCGCGGCTGGTGCTGGATTTCGGCGACGCGGTATGGATGCCGCGCTACGAGAACCCGGAATTCAGCAGCCTCCTGCCGCTGGTGGACGCGGTAACTACGGATAACGAACTTACGGCGGCTTATGTGCGGCGGTTCAACGCCAACTGCACGGTCGTGCCCGATTCGCCGCAGATAGAAATGTTCGACGAGGCGCGCGGCCAGGTCCGTAAAAGCGCCGAGGGCCCGGTGACCCTTGGCTGGGTAGGCTCGCAAAGCACCGCTTATAACCTTTTTGTGATCTGGGAGGCCCTGGAACGCCTGTTCATCAAGCATCCCGATATCCATTTGCGCCTGCTCGGGACCGGCAGGGACCCCGGCGTGCTCCCGCCTTTTGAAAAAGTCAGGTATACCTGCCTGGAGACCTACACGCAGGCGGAAATGATCAGCGAAGTCCTGAAAATGGACATCGGCCTGTTCCCGCTCCAGGACGTGGAGGCGTCGCGGGTCCGCGGCGTACTGAAAGCCAGCGTCTACATGAGCGGGGAAGCGGCGGTCGTCTCCTCGCCGGTGGGGCAATGCGCCGGGTTTATAAAGGACGGGGTCAACGGGATGCTGGCCGGTTCCGTGGACGAATGGGAGCGGAAGCTGGACCTGCTGATAAAAGATAAAAAGCTCAGGCTCGCGCTGGCGAAGGGCGGCCTGGAAACGGTTCGGGGAAACCTCACCCTGGACCGCGCGTTCGCGAGACTGCGCCCTGTGATAGAAGGAGAAAGTCATGCCTGAAGCACCCCGCGGGAAAGGCGGCAAACTAGTGGTCACCGGAGCGCTCGGGCATATCGGCTCGCGCTTCATCCGCGGCATACGCCCCGGCGACTACGAAGAAGTCCTGCTGATAGACAATCTCCTGACCCAGCGGTATTGCTCCCTGTTCAACCTGCCTAAAGGCGTCCCCTTCAGATTCCACGAAGCCGACATCTGTTCCTGCGACCTCAAGGCCCTGTTGAAAGGCGCCGGCGCCGTCCTGCACCTGGCGGCTATTACTAACGCCGAAGGCAGCTTCGATAAACAAAAACAGGTGGAAGAGGTGAACT
>JAVHRY010000128.1:0-27362 GCA_036171915.1 Elusimicrobiales bacterium
GCGACGCTCAACTTACAACCTCCGTAGAGGGTGCTCGTTCCGCGCCGTTTCGGCTCGGCTCCAAAACCGGCAATTTCGGCATGAAAGCCTTATGCCGTACAGGCTCCTAGTAGCTGTAAAGCGGTTTACCGCGGTACCTTTTTACAGAATCGAAAGATACCGCGCCGCGTTTTTTTGAATTGCCGTCCGCCACGTACAGCCAGCCGCCGGTATCCTTAACGAACCCGCCGATCTCGCCGCCGGCCATTTCCCGCACTATTATCATCCCCCGGGTCTTTTTATAGCCCGGGATCTCTATTTCCGGCAATTCTTTTAAATATTCCGGGACCAGGGCCGCCAGGTCCGGCGGCAATTGTCCGCCGTGATCCCCCCGGTACTTCCGCACCGCAGCCGCCAGCCGGCCGCGCGCGGCCAGCGCGTCCTTAATTTTGGACTCGGCTATGAGCTTTTCGAAGGGGTTGGCCCCGTAATCCTCGACGTTAGCGATTTGCCTGGCCGACGCGGTTATATTTTTCACGAACACCGCCTGGTTCCTGACCGGCGCCGTGCCGGTAGCGCGGTAAGACCCATCCGGGTCGTCATCCGCCCTCTCGCTGCCCACGCGCAAAGTCTTCGGGCCATCCTCCAGCAGCATGATCGTGTGCCGCTCCCCGTTCCCGGGCGCCTGCGGTACGTAATCCGGGTCCAGCCGCGCCGCGCACTGCAGGTAGGCGCCGAGTTTTATTCCCCCGTAAACGTTGTTGAGCTGCACGCACCAGGTTCGGCCGCCGCCCCCGGCCGAGCGCCCTTCAATGCCGCTGTAGCAGGCGTGCCGCTCCCTGTCTTCGCAATAAGGGCTGCCGTTCTTAATAACGGAGATACTGGGATCGAGGCAGACCACCGCCCGCTCACTCTTGGGCAGCTGCATAGCCTCCCTCACTTCGGAATTCTCATACCTGGCCCCGCAGACGTCGATACAGAGGTCCCGGTAGAGTGCAGGGCACCTGTAGATTTCCTTTACCGGGAAGTCCGGAGTCAGGTGGTCAGGGCATTCCAATCCGTCCCCGGCCGCTATGGCGGCGGAAGCCGAAAAGAACAGGCAGAAAACGGCCGGCAGGTATCTTCGCATAAAATATCCCTTGTTATTTTACCAAAGTCGCGGCGACAATGCCCCGCGCTTTTGAGCGCATCCGGATATTAATTGGATAATCACCGGCAAGTAAATTCACCGTGCGGGCAGCAGCGAGTTTTCCCCGGCAGGGAACGCTTCCCCCCGGCTTTGTGTTCAAACTCACAAGCCTATGGCTGTGCCCCATTAGGCCTCTGGCCATGCCGTAATAAGCGCTATGCGCGTCAGGGGGCGTTAACCGGGTAGACGGCCAATTTATATTTCACCGCAGGGTGGAGCGCAGCTACACAAGGCTATGCCAGTGCCGTATCAGGCGCTATGCGCATCAGACGGCCACTTCAACTGTATCTAACAGGGCGCGGAGGACGCAAAGTTGCCGTAATTGAGAACAATATCTGTATAAAAAAGTGTTTACTCCTTTTCTCCAATACTCTTCCCTGCGTGTCGCTTCGCTCTACGCTGCGTCCTCCGCGCCTCTGCGGTGAATATTTTTATCAGGAGAATTATTTTTGCGGCACAGTAGGACCCTTGACAGGCCTTGACATGTCAACTACACTATTAGCGAGGTTTATATGAAAGGACTTTTTATATTTATTTCATTTTTCATATTAACAACTGATTTAGAAGCTGCCGACCAGTCTTTTTTTCAGCTTTCGGACTCCGCAGGCGCGCAAGCGGCGCCCGCCCCCGTGCCGCCTCCGGCCGCAGCGCCTGAAGCCGTGGACACAGGCCTCCCACCCGCCGGCGTGGACTTTCTGGTGAGGCCGGACGCGGAGCATGAACCCGGAGCCCGGCTGTTTACCCCCTGGAGCATGGTGGAGAAATCAGGCGGCGGAACGCCCAAGATACCGTATTTAGAAATAGCCAGGGCGGAGGCCTCGGCACAGGGAGTGAGCCTGTCGCTGGTGCTGGCTATAATACAGAAGGAGTCCTCTTTTGATCCCAAGGCCCGGAGTTCCGTGGGCGCACGGGGACTTATGCAGCTTATGCCGGAAACCGCCAGGAACATGGGGCTGAAGGATACCAGCCGGCTTACCCAGCCCGCGGTCAATATAAAGTATGGCGTGAAATATATCAAATACCTTTGGGGCCAATTCGCGGCAATGGGGGCGGAAGACATTTCTGTCGCGGATATGGGCCAAAAGGCCTCGCAAATGGCGATAGCCGCCTACAATGCCGGCCAGGGCAATGTCCGCAAATACAACGACATCCCCCCCTTCAAGGAAACCCGGAACTACGTTGTAAAAGTTACGCAATATTTTAAATATTACGACGAGCTGCTGGCAGGACCTACCCCACCCCGCTGATGTCAAAATTTACGGCTATAGACTTTGAGACGGCCGACTACGGACGCGACTCCGCCTGCGCGGTGGGGCTGGCCCGCGTAGAGGACGGCCGGGTAACAAAGACGGCCTACCGCCTTATAAGGCCGCCCCGCGAGGATATGCGCTTTACGGCTATACACGGGATAACCTGGGCGGACGTGGAGAACGAACCCGTTTTCGCGGAAGTTTGGACGGAGCTGGCGGGGTTTTTCGAGGGAATAGAATTTATTACCGCGCACAACGCGCCTTTTGACAGGGGCGTGCTTTACGCCTGCTGCGCGGCGGCGGGCCTGGAGGCGCCGCCGCAGCCTTTCGTCTGCACCGTGAAACTTTCGAAAAAAGAGCTGGGCATCAACCCCGCCAAGCTCTCCCACGTCTGCCGCCATCTGAGCATTCCGCTCAACCACCACAACGCCCTCTCGGACGCCGAAGCCTGCGCGAAAATAATGATAACGGTAGAGCAGGCCCGCGCCGAGAAAGCCCAGAAATAGCCAGAAGGCATATCCCGGCTCACCGCGCGGGTGCCGGAGCCCGCGCGAACCTCACATGGCCGTCAGACGGGCTGATCGGTTTTTTCGGCGGGGTCCCAGGTCATGAAATCTTTAATGAGCGCTTCGGGGATGCGGCAGGGGCGGCCGGTCTTGTAGTTTATCCATACCCACATAGTGCGCCCGACGCAGACTTTTTTCCCGTCAGACTTTCTGAAAATTTCATAATGTCTTTCGGAAGAGGCTTTTTCGGCGGTTTCAACCCAGGTGCGCATCATAACGGTCTCGCCAGGCAGCACCGGCAGCAGGTAGTCTATCTCGTGACGGCGCACCACCCAGCCTTCGCCCGCCTTTATCATGCGGTCAATATCCCAGCCCACCAGGCCCGAGTGCCTGGTGGCGGCGCCCATAAGCCAGTCCAGGTAAACCTGGTTGTTTACGTGCCCCAGCCCGTCTATCTCTTCGGGGGTAACTTTATGTTCAAATTCGAGAGTTTTTGAAATAGCCATGCAAATATTATATATCCTTTTTCCCGCCGGCGCGGTAAATTGAGCCGCGGCCGAACTTTTCCCTTATCAATTCTATAGCCTTATGGGCCTTTTCCCGCCTAGCGTCGCCTTCTTCCTCGAACAGGCTTTCTTTCTCGCCCGCCGGCATCAGCCCCGAGACCTTGACCCCCAGCAGCCTGACTTTTTTGCGGCCTTTGTCGAAAGCGGCGTAGAGCGCCAGGATCTCCCTGCCTATCACGTCGGTATAATTGGTGGAGAGCGGCAGGGTTTTGGCGCGGGTGAAAGTCACGAAGCCCTCCAGCCTTATTTTCAGCGTGACGGTGCGGCCCTTAAGCCCGGCCCCGCGCAGGCGCGAAGAGACCTTGTCCGCCAGAGCCAGCAGGGACTCTTTTATCTCGCGCGCCTCCTCCGTATCTTTGTCAAAGGTTATCTCATTGCCCACTGACCTGGTTTCACCGTCCTCCCGGACCCCGCGCGGGTCAATGCCCAGGGCCATCGCCTTCAGATCAGCGCCATGCGCGCCCAGCGCGCGCAGTTCGTCCGCCCCCGCCGCCGCCAATGCTCCTATGGTATTTATGCCGCGCTCCCGGAGTATAGCCGCCGTCTTGGGCCCCAGCCCCCAGAGCCTGGAGATATCAAGCGGGGATAGGAAAGCCGCCAGTCCGCCTTCGTGAACCACCACGAGGCCGTCGGGTTTTTCCAGGTCGGAAGCTATCTTGGCCGCCGTCTTCGTAGGGGCGAGCCCTACGGAGCAGGTAAGGCCGGTTACAGTTTTAACCCGGGTCTTTATCTTATGGCAGGTCTCCACAGGCCCGCCGAATAAATGCGCGCTGCGGGTGATGTCCAGAAAAGCTTCGTCTATACTCACCTGTTCTATGTCGGGTGTGAACTCATAGAAAACCTCCCGTATTTTAGCGGAGGCTTCTTCGTATTTGTGAAAATCCGGTTTCAGGTAAACACCCTGCGGGCAGCGGCGCCAGGCTTCGGAAATGGGCATAGCAGAGCGCACGCCGAAGCGCCTCGCCTCGTACGAACAGGTGGCCACCACGCCCCGGCCGCGGCCGCCCTGCGGGGCCGCTCCGATGATAACCGGCTTGCCTTTCAGCGCGGGGTTGTCCCGCACTTCTATGGCCGCGAAGAAAGCGTCCATGTCCACGTGCACTATGCGCCTTTCCATTACAAAATCCTATTAAAGATATCCCCTAAAAGCAAACAAGCTCTTAACAGTCTGCTGAAAAAGCCCTTTTCGGTTGCTTTTGGCCGCTTTTGCCGCGGATAAGCCGCATAGCGGCTTTCCGCGGCCCCGGCCCGGAGATTCATCGTTGAATAAATCGCCTCAAAATATTACCGAGGGGGCTTTTTCAGACGGGATGGAAGGCGTCGCGGATGATCTGGCGGGCGCGGTGAACGCGCGGGACTATCTGCCCGTCCTGGCGAAAAAGTAAAGATAGGCCGCAGCCAGCAGAATTATGGAGACCGCGGCCACACGGGCAAGCTTCACAAAATTAAAATTCAGTTTCGTATTCATTTCTTTCCGCATAATACACCCGGCCGCAGACGGCTGCGGGCCGGGCACAGCGCCGCAGGCCGGGTTAGAGCAGTAAGCCATCCCCTCGGGTATCGCGGCCCCGCACTTAGGACAATTCATGTTCAGCGTTTCTCCGGCAGTATTTCCAGCCAGTAGCCGTCCGGGTCCTCTATAAAATAAATCCCCATAGTTTCGTTCTCGTAGCAGATACAGCCCATCCCCTTGTGCAGCTCATGGGCGGCCTTGAAATCCGCCGCGGTGAAAGCCAGGTGTATCTCATTATCCCCGAGGTTATATTTTTCTTTCCTGCCGCGCAGCCAGGTAAGCTCCAGCTTATGCGCGGAAACCCCGTCCCCGAGAAAGACAAGCGTGAAACTGCCGTCGGCCGGGCTCTTGCGGCGCACCTCGGCCAGGCCCAGGGCTTCCTTGTAAAACCTCAGGCTTTTTTTCAGGTCGAAAACGTTCAAGTTGTTGTGCGAGAAAGTAAATTTCATTCCGCCCCCGCCGGCGGGGCCATAGCCGCTATCTCCCGCGCGTATTCTGCCTGCGATACAGCTTTAAGTTCCTCGGTGATCTTAACCTCCTGGGAACCTCCCAGCGTCTTCACGGCGCTCAGGCCTTCCGCGGTAAGCCGCCCGGAGCCGGTAAGCGCCCCGCCACCTGCAAGCTTAATATCGTAGGTCCAGGCCTCAAGCCCTGGCCCCGAGAAAGTCATAGTGCCGGAAAATGTTTTTTCATCGTCGGCGGCGTCGTAAACCAGGGTTTCACCGCGCCGTATAAGGCGGGTGGTAAAAGTCTGGGCCGGCATGGACGGCGAGCGGCCGGGCTCGGTGACGGCCTCCAGTATAAGGGCGCCGCCGGAGGCGATTTCGCGCTTGGCCGCCGCCACGTTCCTGCCGAAAGGCAGTCTGCCGTCCAGGGAGGAGTACTTTACCGTCCCGAAATAATAGGCGGTCCCGCCTGCGTGGCGGGCCGCGGGCGCCCCGGCGCAGCCGGCCAGGAAAGCGAACCCGAAAAACAGACAAGCATTGCCGGTCTTCATCATACTTCCTCCATAAAACGATTTTATAAATAGTACAAAATCCCGGCCTGCGGCCAAAGCGGGCGCAGAACTTTTCCGCTTGATGACCATGACTTAAGATGCCGCACCCGCCAGAGGCTTGACAAGTCAAGGAATGGCTGTTATACTTTATGTATAGTCTTGTTCTTTTTAGCGCGCCGGCGGTGTTGTGCCTGTTCGGGTTCCGGTGTGTCGCCCGGCCCCGGCGCTTTCCCGGTCCGTGTCCGCGCCTGGCGGGCGGTTCCCGGGTGCCCGGTTCCCGTTCCCGCCTGTGGCGGAGCGTCCTCCGGGCGGGTGGTTCGGCCCCTGCGGTTTTTGCGGCCGCCGCCCCTTACGGTTCCGGCCTAAGTGCCGGATGATATGCCCCCGCAACTGCGGGGGCCTTCATTTCATGGTTTATGCGGCCTCTGATTTATATATGATGTAGCCTGAGGTAAAATTATGAAACTATTTTTAATCTGCCTATTGTTGGCCGGCGCGGCCCCCGCCATGGCCCAGGCCTTGCCAGGCGGCCTAGACAAGGACATCCGGGTGCAGACCCAGGAAGAACTGAAGACAACCGTGGCAGCGCTTGAGGAAGCCATAAAACTGAAGCCGGCCGAGGTGGACCTGCGCGTAAAGCTGGGTTTCGCCTACACCCGCCTGGGGAAAGCAGACGAGGCGCAGCGGGCTTTTGAAAGCGCGGTAAGCCTGGACCCCAAAAAAGCTATAGCACATTACATGCTGGGCCTGGTATACGAGAAGAAGGGCCTTACCGCTCAAGCCCTGGCGGCCTGGAAGGCCTGCCTGGACAATACGCAGGACCCGCGCATGCGCGACACCGCCAAAAGGCACATACACCATTTGTCGCATTAAGAATAATTATGAAAAACATCCCGATCATTCTGATATTGCCTTTTTTAGCCGCCTGCGCTACGCCAAAAGTGGCGTTCAACCCGCGCGCGGACTTTTCGTCCATCAAGCGCGTGGCGGTGCTCTCATTCACCGGCACAAAGGGCGACCTGGCCGCCGACCTGATGACACAAAGCCTTATTGAACACGGCGCGGACGTAATAGAGCGCCAGCACCTGGACGCGGTAATGAAAGAGCAGTCCCTGACCGCCTCAAGCGCCTTTGACCCAGCCACAGCAAAGCAGCTGGGAAAACTCCTGGGTGTGGACGCCCTTTTTGTGGGTACGGTGGCCGAAAGTACGCCGCAGAGTTCTTATATCGTCAGCCAGTCCCAGAACCCACGCAGCACCACCATTACGCAGGTAAGCGGCGGCAACGTTTATTCGGAAGGGGCGGTCATGGGGATGCCGAATTCCCAGCTGCTAAGCACCACGGCGAACGTCTCGCTTGTTTCGCGCATGGTGGACGTTCAGACCGGGTCCATACTCTGGTCCGCTTCCATGCCCTATGAAGGCTTCGATATCAGTTCCGCTATGTCGGCCATTACCGACGCTTTCATAAACTCCCTGGAACCCATCTGGCCCGGGCTTTACAAGATAAAATAGCCCCTGAGGCGTAAAAAAACCGGGCAGGGCGCCCGTTTTTTTTATTTAGCCGCGGGGTCATAACCTGAATCCTGCAGTTCAGAATGTTATCCTTAGAAAATCAAGAGAATAAAATCATTCTGCAGGATTCCCCGCGAAGCGGGCGGAGGGCCAAGCGCCATGCGCGCCCGGCCCGACGAGGTGAGGCCCGGCTTTAGAGCGCGGCACAAGCATGCCCCGAGGCGGGGCCGCGCGAAACCGCTATGCGGGCTAAAACTTCAACTGAAGTTTTCAGGCTAACCGCTTCTGGCCCTGCAGTTCCCTTATAGCCTGCACGTCCTGTGTGAATTCCATACAGCCGATGTACTGGCCTTTGTCGCCGCGCAGGGCGTAGAACTCAATTAATATTTTATGCTTGGGCCCGCCTTGCACTACCTCCAGGTCTATCCAGAAGGAGGCCTTGTCGCGCTTGCCGGCTTTCATTTCAGCTATTAATTTTTCCACCAGGGCCAAGCTGCGCTCCGGGTGGCACTCGCGAAAATTCATGCCTATGGCGGTCATGGGCCGCCTGAAAAGGCGGGTCTCGTGTTTATTCCAGCCCACAACCTCGTCGTGAGCGTCTATCACCGTAAGCTCGGCCGGCATGGTCTCCAGCATTGTTCTCACCATCTCGGAATTCAGCCTGTCAAAAAGCATAGTCCCTCCGTTTCCCGCTTAAGCCCGGTCCGGCGTGCAGCCGCGGCATAACCATTATAGGAAAAAGGTTCTTATAAAACCGCCTTTTGAAATTTTTATTTATATAATAAATGGTAGTTCCTGGCCGTTTTAATTTTACGATAAGGAATATTTTAATGAAAAATAAAGCGTTCATTTTCATACTCTCGCTGCTGGCCCCTGGGGCCGGGCAGGCAAGCCGGGGCAAACTGGCGCGCGGCGCGGCTTTCGCGCTGGCGGCGCTGCTCTGGGCCGCGGCCAGCGGGCCCGTAATAATGGGGCTGGTCATTCCGCGGCTGAACGATATTTCTCCTGGCATCTTCTTTGTTATTCAACTTATCGCGCCCGCGGTTTATCTGCTTATCGCCCTGGCGGCGGCTTTTGACGCCGCCCGCGCGGGCGAGACCGATTTACCCCCTAACTTTATAGCCGGTGCGGCGGCCCTGGCCGCCTTCGGGGCCCTTCAGCTGGCCGCCGTCCCAGCGGCCAACAAGGCGGTTGTCAATATTCTGCTCGGCCGCGGGGCCTCCTCTGCGCTGACGGAAGCGAAAGCGGGCCAGGCGGCGGCGGACCGGCTGGCCAGGGAAATAGAAAGCCTGCCCCGCGGCCCTTTCGCCGGCGAAACAAAGGACGGTTTGTTCTTTGACAGGGAAAAAGATAATTTCAAGCTGCGCGGTAATTACCTGGCCGAGGCGGGACCGCTGGCTGATGTTCCGGACGGACAGGAGATACGCATTTATCCCGGCCCGATGTATAAGGACCTGAACGCCGGAACCAAGACTATCGGCCAACTTATGGCGGACGGCCTTATCTTCCTGGAGATCAGGCCTATACCTGAAGAGCTGCGCGCGGACGGCGGCTTTGCCGCTTATTACGCGGAGATGATGAAAAGGACAGTTAAAGAACACGCCGACTGGGGCGCCAAAGTTGAACCCCGTGACGACCTGCCGCTGCAGGCGGTGCTGATGACGATGAACTCCCCCAGACAGGTACGCCTGTATATGTTCGGGGAAGAAAGATATTTCAGTTTCAGGGCTTACAGCTGGACGCCGGTGCTGGAAGAGACGGCGAAGAGCTTCAGGGAAGCCCCTGCGCCCGCGCGGAAAAAATAATATTTAAAGGAACAGCTCAAAGACCTCGGCAGGCTCGCTATAGCCTTTAAAAACCATGGGCCCGAGGGCCCTGTATTTGAAATCCGCGGGGATCTTCCGCTGCACCGCGGCCGAAACGTACACGGCGCCCGCCGGGGCTTTGCCCTGCAGCCGCGAAGTGAAATTCACCGTATCGCCCATCACGGTATAATCCATGCGGGACTCGGAACCGATATTGCCGGCTACCACGGGCCCGCAGTGCACGCCAACCCCGACTCCCAGCGTCTTTTTCCCGGCCGCCGCCTGCTCCCTGTTGAAAACGGCTATTTCCGCCTGCATCTCCAAGGCGCAGTCCAGGGCGCGCTTTTCAGCATCGGGCTGTTCAAAGGGGTCGTTAAAAACAACGATCAACGCGTCCCCCACGAACTTGTCCAGCGTGCCGTCATGCCTGAAAACCACGTCCACCATCCGGCTGAAATAGCGGTTGAGCAGCCGCACCAGCTCCTCCGGCTCCATGCCCTCCGACAGCGGGGTAAAGCCGCGTATGTCCGAAATAAGTATGGCGGCGTGGGTGCGCCTGCCTTCGGCCATTATGGCTCCGCCCTCGGGGGAATCCAGTATCTTGCGGGCTACCTGGTGCGAGACATAGCGCGACAGCGCGCTCTCCGCCAGCTCCCTGCGCACCAGGTTATGGGCGAACTTCAGCACAAGCCCGCGCATCTTTTTCGACACGTAGCCGGTGAGCACGCCCATCATCACCATTATAAGCATGTGGATGACGGCCACATAGGCGGAAATAGGCGTAAGCCGGGGGTTCCCGAAAGAGTAATACCAAACCAAGGCGTAGCCGGCCGCGGAAAGACCGGCGGAAGCCAGTATAGCCCGCCGGCTGTAGCGCAGCGCGGCGTAGACGATGAGAATATAATAAAGCGGGACCAAGGGCCCGTTGTTCCCCTCCACCAGCACTATACCGAGAGTAAGAAAAAAGGCGTCCACCCCGGCCGAAACATATTTCACCGGGCGGGCATAAAGATCTTTGCGGTTTACGAAATACCAGGCCGCGGCGGCGTAGAACTCCCAGGACAGCAGCGTCCAGACCGCGCGCATGTGCAGGCCGTAGTCCATCACGCCCAGCGCGTAGAAATTGAACAGCTCGTTGACGAAGAAGACGGTAAGGAAGACCAGGCGGATCAGGTTGATCTTGCGCTCGCCGGATCTTTCCTCCGCCGCGAAGAAAACGTCAAGTTTTTCTTTTGTCACGATCAATTAGAAGAGGCCGCGCCTTTCAGGTTATTCTACAATTTCCACGCCCCTGCGGGGGAACGCATGGGAAACGTAAAAAAGCCCCGCCTTTTATCGCGGGGCTTTTTTTCTGAATTTAATACTCACTGCGCGGTCTGGAACTTTACGGAGATAGAACTATCGTTAAAAGACAAGCCGGTCATGTGCAGGTTGCCCATGAAGCCGTCCGGCAGGTAGCGCTTTATGGCGGAGGTAGAGATCCTTGCATGCAGGATCCAGGCCGCTTTATCGTACCTGAAAATAACAATGTCGGAAGCCTTCAGCGGGCTGGCGTTGGCAACGAGGGCTTTGGTGAGGGAGTCGCTGACGCTGTCGGTGATGACCTTCACTATAGAGGCCATCATCTCCTCCTTGTTGAAATCCGACTCCGTTCCGGCCACGGGGGCCGCTATAGGGGTCTGCGCTGAATTCCTGCCGGGGGTGGGGGACATGGAGACGTGCACCTGTATCCGCTGTATCTTTATAGCCAGATTATCCTGGGCTTCGAAATACGGCTTAAGAGTAACTGTCGGGTCCACTATGATGCCAGTCAGGTCAACGCGGATATTGGTCAGCTTTATAAATTCTCCGGAGCGGGAAAATACGGGGGCGGAGGCGTCTATTATGGACAGCTGTTTGTTGGTCTCCGCGACCAGTCCTATGGTCTTCTTCAGAACCTTGAAGGGGATACATACAGCGGCATCCACGCCGATAGTCTCATCCCCGAAAGCCCGCGAGGCCGGGGCAGAGCGGGTTTCCGTCCGCATGCCGCGGATATCGGCGGCGCTCATGCCGCCGAGATCGAAATTAGCGGCCATCGCGCTGCCGCCGCAGCTGAACGCCGCGGTCAGGACCATTATTTTAAAGGTTATGTTTTTCATAAGTTTGCTCCGCAGCCCTTACAGTTCGAAACCGAGATACATCAGGCCGTTGCCGATTTTCAGGTTCTTTATGACAGCCCCGGCGGCAAAAGAGGGCAGGAAAGCGCTATTCTTAAGGGTTATCTCAACGGTCCTGTCGTCGAGCTTCCGGGCGGTCATAACCTTGGCCAGGTCCCGGTTGGTCAGTAAAGTGTTCACCACGGAAGCTACAACCCTCCCCTGTATCCAGTTGTTGATGAAGCCCGGTATGCCTATGCCGTAAGCCTTGTCCACGTCCACGCGCTCTATCCGCACGTTGATGGTGTTGGGGCCGGTCAGCGTGGGCAGGATGGTAGCCTTGAAGTACACGTTGGGCTTAAAGGTCACGTCGCGGGCGTAGAACTTGCCCGCCACCTCCAGGCGTCCGTCGGCGCGGAACTTAAGCCCGCCTTCGTGGCCCGCGGGGTGGGCTTCGAAATCACTGCCTTTGGAGAACTGGAGTATAAAATTATCCAGCAGGCCGTCCGACAGCGCCAGGTTGTAGCCGGGCAGCTGCGCTATGGCGGCGGCGGAGCCGGATTTAACGCTGAGGGCGAAGCCGGAGTTATCAAAAGTGAAAGAGGTCAAACTGACGTTGTTGATAAGCCCGGGCAGGAGCGGCGCCACAAAACCGGGGGCGACCGTGGCGCGCAGGTTCCAGGCCGCCTTGTCATAAGTAAATGAAAGCACGTCTCTGGCGCGGAGAGCCACCTTGTTGCCCTTAAATGCCTCGTCGATAGACTCCATCATGCTGCCGGTCAGGGTTTCCGCCAGGAAAGCCATCACGTCGTCTTTGTTAAGTTTGTCCATGCCGAAACTCTTGGTGGGGCCGAAAGCTATATCCACATCCACTTTAAGGAACCTTATCCCCAGGCGGTTGTTGCCCTCGAACACGGGCTTAAGGAGAATGGTGGGTTCGCAGTCAATGCCCTTGTACGTAACGGTAACGTTGGTGAAGACCAAATTATCGCCCCGGCGCGAGATGATGGGAGCGGCGGGATCTATCACTTTCATGTCGTCGCTGAGGGTGGCCACGCGCTTATTTATATCCTTGAAAGGCAGTTTTATGGTCATGTCCAGCGCTGCGGCGGGCTGGTTGGGAGATTTGGTTATTGAGGCAATTTCCTCTGGGGCCGGAATCTCCATCCCTATGGACCGCTGTGAGGCCTTAAGGTCCGATAAATCCAAAGAGTTAAGGTTGAAGTCCCGGGCCGAACCCGTAGCGGCCAAACCCGCCGCCGTTATTACCGCAAGAATAAGTTTTTTCATATTGGTCTCTCTGACCGGCCGGGAACCGTTATCCGCCGCCTGCCACGATTATAGTTTAATACACAAATGTATAAACCGCAAGGTCTATAGGCCCAAGGGGCCTGGGCCCAAAGACCCGCGAAAAAAGGCATTTAAGAAAGCAGTACCTATTGAGGCTCAACCTCAATAGACTTTCCTCGATTGACTTTAGTCCTGGTCTGATTTTAACTGGTTTAATTGCGGCGCTTTTCCATGAAGGCTTTAAGAGCCTCGGCCATGGAGCCTGCGGGGACAGCGGGAGCGCGCTGGCTGTTATCCGGCCTCTGCCTGTCAGGGCGCGGCCTCTGTATTACTGGTGCGGCTGGCTCATGGCGGGGGCCGCGGGCTTCGCGGGGACCAACCACCGGGTTCGATTTCATGGAAAGGGCTATGCGGTTGCGCGGCAGGTCCACGTCTATGACCATAACGTTCACCCGCTGGCCCACTTTAACCACGGCCGCAGCGTCCTTCACGAAAGTATCGGACAGTTCGCTTATGTGCATAAGGCCATCCTGGTGCACACCGATGTCCACGAAAGCGCCGAAAGCGGCCACGTTGGTCACTATGCCCGGCAGTTTCTGCCCCGGCACCAGGTCGCCTATCTTCTGCACGTCGCCGAAGGCGAAGGCTTCGAACTGCTTGCGCGGGTCGCGGCCCGGCTTGGCCAGTTCGGCGATTATGTCCTTAAGCGTGGGCTCGCCCACGCCCTCGGAAACGTATTTCGATATCTGTATTTTGGCGCGCAGCTCGGCGTTGGTGATCAGGTCTTTGACAGAACAGCCCAGGTCCGCGGCCATCTTCTCCACTATCTCGTAGCGCTCAGGGTGCACGGCGCTGGAATCCAGCGGGTTCCCGCTCTCGCTCAGGCGCAGGAAGCCGGCGGCCTGCTCGAAGGCCTTGGGCCCGAGGCGCGGCACTTTCTTCAGCGCGGCGCGCGTGGGGAAGGCCCCGTTCACGTTGCGGTAATCCACTATATTCTTGGCCAGGGTAGAACCAAGGCCGGAAACGTAGGAGAGCAGTTCGCGGCTGGCGGTATTCACCTCCACGCCCACGCTGTTAACGCAGCTCATCACGGTAGTGTCCAGGCTCTTCTTGAGCTCGCCCTGCTCCACGTCGTGCTGGTACTGCCCGACGCCTATGGACTTGGGGTCTATCTTAACCAGTTCCGCCAGCGGGTCCATCAGGCGGCGGCCGATGGAAACGGCGCCGCGCACGGTCACGTCCTTGTCGGCGAACTCGGCGCGGGCCACTTCGGAAGCGGAGTAGACCGAGGCGCCGCTCTCGTTCACCATCACTATGATGACGCCTTCCAGCTTAAGGGACTTGGCGAACAGCTCGGTCTCGCGGCCGGCGGTGCCGTTGCCGATGGCTATGACCTCGGTCTTGTACTCGGCGGCCAGCTTCTTCACCTTGGCCGCGGCCTGCGCGGCCAGGCCGTCGCCGGTATGCGGATAAATAACGTCGTCGTGGATCAGCTTGCCGTTGCGGTCCAGGCAGACCAGCTTGCAGCCGGTGCGGAAGCCGGGGTCCAAGGCCAGCAGGTTCTTATGTCCCAGCGGCGAGGCCATCAGGATCTCGCGCAGGTTGCGGGCGAACACGGCTATGGCCTCGGTGTCGGCGCGCTTCTTGGTCTCGAACCGGGCTTCGCCTTCCATAGATAGAGCGAGCAGCCGGTTGTAAGAATCGGTCACGGCCTCTTTCACCTGTTTGCCGCAGGCCCCGCCGTTCTTCACGAACAGCGGCTCCAGCAGGGAGATAGCCTCGTCGGCCTCCACCTCTATGCGCATGGTCAGGAAGCCCTCGGTCTCGCCGCGGCGCATGGCCAGCACGCGGTGCGAAGGGGCCTTCACGGCGGGCTCTTTCCAGTCGAAATAGTCCTTGAACTTGGCGCCTTCGGCCTCTTTGCCCTCCAGCACCTTGGAGTGGAACACGCCTTTCTGGGCGAAGAGCTGGCGCAGGCGGGCGCGCGCGCTTTCATCCTCGCTGATCCGTTCGGCGATTATGTCGCGGGCGCCGGCCAGGGCTTCCGCGGCCGTCTTCACGCCTTTCTCCTCGTTCAGGAAAGCGGCGGCGAGGGCGGCTGGGTCCTCGGAACCCTGCGCGTAGAGCTGGTCGGCCAGCGGCTCAAGCCCCTTTTCCTTGGCGATGGTGGCGCGGGTGCGGCGCTTGGGGCGGAAGGGCAGGTAAATGTCTTCCAGCTTCGCCATCACTTCGGCGGCGTCGATCTTGGTCTTGAGTTCGGGCGTGAGCAGGTTCCGCTCGGTGAGGGATTTAAGTATCGCTTCGCGGCGGGCGTCCAGGTCCTTCAGCTGGGCCAAGCGGTCCTGTATTTTCCCCAGCGCCACTTCGTCAAGGTTGCCGGTGGCTTCCTTGCGGTAGCGGGAGATGAAAGGGATGGTGGCGTCTTCCTTAAACAGCGCTATCACCGCGGCCACGCCGTTGGGGTTCAGGCTCAGTTCAACCGCAATTTTAGCCACGTAAGGGTCGCTCATTTATATCCTCCGGAAGCAATGCTGGGAAGCAGATCCCCTATAGAATATAAAATAGGCGGCCTTTCTGGCGAACCGGCCCGTTTTTACGGCGGGCCGGTCCGCCGCCCTACATCAGCCCTTTTTGCTTGAAGCTCATGAAGCCCTCCCGGGTCACGATCACGTGGTCCAGCACCTCTATGCCGAGGAGCTTGCCGGCCTGGGCCAGGCGCTTGGTCAGGCTCAGGTCCTCGTCGGAAGGCTCCAGGCAGCCGGACGGGTGGTTGTGCGCCACTATCACGCTGGCGGCCAGGTTTTTCACCGCCGGCTCGAACACCTCGCGCGGGTGCACCAGGTTGTAGTTCAGCGTGCCGATGGAGACGATGTCCCGTTTTATCTCCTGGTTGCGGGTGTCCAGGTAGAACACCACGAAGTGCTCTTTTTTCTGCTCCCGGATGTCCCGCAGTTCCTCCCAGATATCGCGCGGCTTAAGGTAAATACCGGCCTTCTTGCCGTTGAGAAAGCGGCGGCCCAGCTCGAAGGCGGCCAGGATCTCGCAGGCCCTCGCCGGCCCCAGGCCCGGCGCCGTACGCAGCTCGGCGAAACCGGCCTTGGCGATGTCGCTCCGTCCGAATTTTTTCAGCAGATCCCCGGCGAGGTCCAGCACGTTCCTGCCGCGCATTCCCGTGCGCAGGATGATGGCCAGCAGTTCCTCTTCCGCCAGTTTCTCCGGGCCGTAGCGCATCATCTTCTCGCGCGGCCGCTCCACCCTCGGCATATCCTGTATGGCTCCGGCTCCTCTCATAAGCCCTCCTTCTCTCCCCCGCGTTTTAAATAGCATAGCAGACGACCCCGACAACGTACTGTCGGGTTGGAAACGGACCCACCTCCGGTTCCCGCGGCCTCCAGGGATAAACCCGCCGACCTTTTTTGCAAACCCGGACCGACAAATATATAATTATGGTACGGTAGGGGAAGGGAGGAAATTATGCGGACGGGATTTAAATTTTCAGTCCTTTTTCTGTTTCTGACGCTGGCCTGCGCCCCGGCAAAAAGCGCTGGGCCCCGCGCGGTAGATCTTACAGTGGTCTATAAAGGTGAAACCTACTCTTTTTCCCAGGCCGCGGAAGAAGGCAGACAAAGCAGTTTCTCCGGGCAAGTCCAAAATGAAGGAGGAACGGCCAGGTCGCTCGTATTAAATTCGACTCTCACCGGAGAGGGCAGCGGCAATTTCAGGCTGCAATATCTGCTTGAATTGGGCGCCCCCCAGGGCCGCGGCAAGCCGCCGGTGCAGCTGCAGGCGGATTTAATAATTCCGCCTAACCGCAAGGAACTTACCGCCGAAGGCGCCGACTGGAAGGTTTACCTTAAAGTCAGGGACCGCGCCGTCACAACCAAGCAAGAGCCTGCGGCCAAGGATTGCCGGATTACCGCCAACGCCATATTGGCCGGCCTGGACCTACCGCTAAAACTTGTAGTTTCACCAGGCACGCAGGCTTCTTATATAACCCATATTGAAAAGGACGGGACGCAGTACAACTACTCAATTACACTGCTGGCCGGCCAGCCGGACAGTTCAGGGGAGTTCACTTTACAGTATCAGCTTAACCTCAGGACCCCGGGCAGCGACCTGGTAAAAACCAGCGGCGAAACGCGCCTGAAACCAGCCACAAGGCTGAAGACCATAGCCAAAGGAAATAACTGGCAATTGGCGGTAAGGGCGTCAAAACTTTAATCTATGGAAAACTCCGCTTTTGAAATTTATTCCCCGGTGCGCAACACCATCAACAAGTCCCTCGGTGTTGTGGTAAAAACGGCGGGGGATAATATAACCATACAGCCGCTTGCCGGCGACCGCCTGACCTTCCGCGCCCAATACCTGGCCCCCGCGGACGCGGCGGAAACGGCCGCCCTGCAGGACCTTATTACCCGGTTAAAGATAGAAGAAGAGAACCGCAACAGGGCAAAATTCATAAAAGTTGACCCGGTCCTTATCCGGGCCGAGTTCGACAAGTTTATCCGCCATATTGCCGTACGCTATCCCAAGTCCGCCGACGCCTTAAAAGAATTCTGGGCGGAGCTGATGGAAGCCGCCGGGGACCTGCCGGGCCAGACCTGGGAGATGAAACCCAACACCGCCAAGAACCCGGGGCCGGTACTAAAACTCTGCAACCCGGCCACCGGGAAATGGGTTTACTGCCTTTCCCTGCTGGCGGGCCGTGAGCTGCGCATGGAGATAAAAAAAGAATTCCTGCCCCCGGGCGCGGAGGCGCTCTTCCCCATAGACCACGCCATGTTCGGAGCCGGCAGGGCCGTGGAGATAATTTACAGGGATTTTACTCCCGAAAAGAGGTTGCCGTACGCCGCTTGTATTAAAAACATATACGCGGCCGCGGCAGGCGTCTCCGAACCAATAGCCCCCGCCCCGGCGGACGACTGAACAGGTACTCCTGGAATTTTAGTGCCGCCCGGCAACCGCCGTACGCGGCGGGGATCTTTTAAATTCGAAAAAAACTCCCCGGCTTTTTTATAATAAAAAAAATTAAACGGTTTCAAAGAACAGCCCTTGCATTACCGCAAATTTAATTTTATGTATAATATCCGCTAATAGAAGTATTATTTTTTACAGTTCATAACGGGGGGACTATGGCTTTTAAAAAGTTTTTATTCACGGCTTTTGCCGTAGGTGTTCTGTCGGCTTCCGCCGTGCACGCTTCCCAGCTGGACACCCAGCTGGAAAAGATAGATAAACAGTTCATGCAGGACGCCTCGGCCAAGCTGCCGGACGTGAACCCCGTCACTATCGCCGTCTTCCCTTTCCAGGCCGAGGACGCGCTTGCCAAGCGCAAGGTGGACGTGGCGGTAGGCGAACTGCTCACGCAGAAGCTCATCCGCGAGAGCAAGTTCAAGCTGCTGGAAAGAACCCAGCTGGACACCGTGCTGCGCGAGCAGAAACTTGGCCTGAGCGGCGCCATAGAGAGCGACACCGCCGCAAAGATAGGGAAGCTCGCGGGCGCCCGCCTGGCCGCCATGGGCACGGTAACGCGCCTGGGCAAGAATTACCAGATAAGCGCCAAGCTGGTGGACACCGAAACCTCCGAGGTGATCTCCGTCTCGATAGTCGAAGTGCCCAGGAGCGTTTTTGACGAGGAAGCCGCGCGCTATCTGGTGCTGGTACCCGAAACCCAGACCATGAGCATCTACCTGGCGCTCGGCAACGCCCCAATGCAGGTAAAGAACCTGCCGGCCGCTACGTACGCAGGGGTGACCGTGGTGCCGGCCAATGTTAAGACCGGCATGAACATGGACTCCGGTATTTATGCCGGCGTCGGCCTGAAATATTTTCCCTTCTCAAGATGGGCGCTGGACCTGGCGTTTATGCCCGCTTACAAGATAGGCGACAGCAAGAAATCGGTGGTAAGCAACCTCGCCGGAGGCAGCCAAGGGATGCTGGCCGCTAGAGCGGAAGGCAAGGTTATGAGAGCGCTGATCCACCACCAATTCAGACCTTCGCAGCATTTCAACGTTTACGCCGGCGGCGGCTTCATGCGTTTCGAACTCGATCCCCCAGCGAACGAGCTGCAGGCTTACTCTAAGCAGACCGCTCTCACTACTCCGGGCGCGACCATCGCCATGAAAACCGACTTCGGCCAGGGAAGATATACCACCCCGCTCGGCAGCCTGGGCCTGGAGTGGAAGCCGCAGTCCCGCTTCGGCCTTTCGTTGCTTACCACTTTCCCGCTTAAATCAGAAAAATACACCTGGGAAGCCGTTGTAACCAAAAGCGGAGTTTCAAAAACTCTAACAGTCTGGGAAATGGACTATCCTAAATACATGGCGGAAATCAATCTCGCCTGGTACTTCTGACAAACCCGGAAAGTTCCTGCCAGAATAAAATAAAACCGCCGGGCTTTCCCGGCGGTTTCTCATTTTTCCAATATTTTAACTGATTGAATACTAGCCCTTGACAAAGCAATACCATCTTGTAAACTATAAGCGCGCCCGCGTATACAAATAGCCTCCACCCTAAAAGGCGGGCCCAAAAGCCATGAAGATAAAGTACTGCTTAATTCTCCCGCTTATACTGGCCGCTTACGCGGCCGCGGCAGCGGCATTGGAGCCCGTTGCCTGGAATGATCAGGTTTACGCGGCCCAGTTCAACTATTTCAGCGAGCGGGGAACTTATACGCAGGACTCCTGGGCCGGGCTCCCCCCCGCGGCCAGGGAAAGCGCGCTGGCCGAAGCCGCCGCCCCCGCCGCCTTAAGGGCCGGGGAAATTAACGATTATTATGCCGGCGCCATGCAAAAATGGAGCAGCGCGCGCCTTAAGGACAGCAGGGCGCAGGACGACGGCGCCAGGCTGAAAGCCGTCCGGATCTGGCTTGGCGCGGAAAAGAGCGCGGCGCTGGAGCGCAAGTTGTCGGTAACGGGCGCGAAGTTAGCCGCCGCACCGCAAGGCCTTACCGCGGCAGACCTTCTTGAGCTGAAGCCCTGCCTGAGGCCGGAAGCTATAGAGGAACTGCGCGCCATGCAACCAGCGGCGCTTACTCCGGCAAAACAGGCGCGGGGAGCCGGGGCAGCCGTCCATTACACCGAGGCGCTGGGTAAATTCGCGGGGCCGGCCGCCCCGGCCTTAACCGCCAATAGTTTTTCAAAACTTTACGACGGCATGAAGGCAGCGGGGACAGACCCGGTAGTTATCGGCAGCGGCCGCTATCAGGCGGGCGCGGCCGGAACCGCCCCCTTAACGGGCCTTCCCGCGCGCAGGCCAGCCTTAACCGTGCCCGAATTGCGGCCGGCGGCGGCAGATAAAGCTTCCGCCCCCGTCTCCGGAAGCTCAAAACTCTGGACCTCCGACGCGTACGGGGTCACCATCTACGCGGCAAACCGCGCCGAGCCGCTGACTTTCCGTAAAGGCGAGGAAGCCGCGGCGGCCATACGGGCTTTGCCTGACGGCTCAATAAATAAAGTTATCTTTTACGGGCACGGCTCTCCCGGCCTGCAGACAGTAGGAGGTTTTGACGTGGACGCCGAAGGCGCGGCCGCCATGCTTAAAGGCAAAATGGCCCGCGGCGCCCTGCTGCAATACTCCGGCTGCAACACTTCCTCCATCGGCGGACCCACGCTGAACCCGCTGGTGGGGCTTTCAATGGCGGCGCGCCGCCTGCTCTACTTCAGCCTGCCTTATTTCCAGGATCGGGCTGACGGCATACCCCCGGAGCAGGCCAAACAGCAGTGGGAAAAAGGCTGGAACGCGGACCTGGCGCGGGACACCAGCCTTAACCTGCGCGGCACGGTGGTCTGCGGCTACCGCACCTTCGGCCTGGTGGCCGGCCGCCTGCCGGTGGTAACAAGGATCGCCGGAAACCAGGAAGCCACTACCCCAGGCTACGTGGCGGGCAAGAAAGGGTGCTATAGGGACGGCCAGGAGGTACCCGCGCCATGACCGACGCCTATTATGTGATAGAAACGGCGCTGCTTTGCGCTCTCCCGTTCGGCTTCATTGCCGCCGGACTGCTGCTGCGCCGAAAATTCTCCCCGGCCGCCGCCGAAGGCGCCCGGCCCGCGCCGCAGGGCGGGGCCCGCAGGGCGCTGCGTTTTATCGGCACTTTCCTGGCCGGCTGCGGCATAGTTGGAATAGTGCTTTTAGTGGTGTTTATATTTAACTACCTGGGCAAGATCTGACGCATTTCCGCGGGTCTTTTTATTTACCGGCTTAAGCCGGGGCGTCTTCTTTGCGCACGGTCTTCATCTCCAGTATCCGGTCCACGCGGAACACCCGCCGCTCCCCCCGCAGCAGACAGTCCGCCTGCATGCCTTTAAATTTCACGGTCTTATAGTTGCAGTCGCCCACGGCCACCGGCTTAACTTTGCGCCGGCTTTTTTCGTCGGAGGCTTTAAGGTAGGTTATCTCCAGGGCCAGGCCGCCAGCTATGGCCTTTTCTATATATTTTATTTTTTCTTCCAGGGGCATGGCGGTTTCGCTCACCCCGTACTGGTGGCCGGTAACGTAGCGCACTATGCGCCAGTCCGTCATGACGTCCCCGGGCCGCACCGCCCGCGCAAGGGAGAGCCCCTCCAGCGCCGTGCAGCGGCTCAGCGCCACGTAGGTCTGACCGGCGGCAAAGGCCCGGCGGCCCAGGTCTACTATTACGCGCTCGAAGGTTTTCCCCTGGCTTTTATGGATGGTCACCCCCCAGGCCAGCTTCAGCGGGTACTGCGTAAAAACTCCGGCGGTCTCGGCCTTTATCTTTTTAGCCTCGGGGTCAAAGCTGAAATGAAAAAGCTCCCAGGCGTGCGGTTCAACCTGCTCCACCGAGCCGTCGGCCAGGCGCACGTGTATCACGTCCGGCTCGCCCTCCGGGCCGCGCATGATGTCCTGCACGGCGGCCATGGTGCCGTTGACCCAGCGGCCGTCGGAATCGTTATTAAGCAGCATAACCTGGGCGCCGGCCTTCAGGTGCAGCTCATCGTCGGCCGGGTAGGAGTCGCGGGTGAACTGGCCCGCCACTTCGGCCTTGTAAACGTGGGTGCGGCCGTCCAGCGAGCGCAGGCGCTCGTTGTTTATTGCGGCGGCGTCGGCGTTGGTTGTGAGCAGGCGCACTATAAGGCCGCGGCCCAGGCTTTCCACGTCCGCCCCCACCCTGAGGTTCAGGCGGGCCAGCTCGCCCTGGCTTACGCGGTTATTGCGGATAGCGTTCAAGATGTCTATAAAGCCCTGGTCCTTCTGTCGGTAGATCTTTTCAAGTTCAAGGTGCTCAAGGCCGGCCGCGGCAAAGACTTTGGCGTTGAAAAAATAAGGGCCAGCGTAATAGGTGGAGAAAAGTTCCCGCTCCGCGCCGCTGACTACCGGCGGCAGCTGGTAGAGGTCCCCGAACAGCACAAGCTGCGCCCCCCCGAAAGGGCGCCCCGGCTCGCGGCCGTTTATGCGCATGAAAGCGTCCACGCAGTCCATCAGGTCCGCCCGCACCATGGAGGCCTCGTCTATAACTATGGCCTCAAGCTCTTTATAGATCTCCGCGTCTTTTTTGCGCACCCGCCGCACCTTGTCCGGAGTGGTGCCCGGCTTGAAGCGGAAAAATGAATGTATGGTCTCTCCTCCCACGTTAAGCGCGGCCACGCCCGTGGGGGCCAGCACCACTATTTTTTTCGCGGTGTGGCCGCGGAAATAGCGCAGCAGCGTGCTTTTGCCGGTGCCGGCCTTGCCGGTAACGAACACGTTGCGGCTGCCGTGCTGCAACAGGTGCAGGGCTTTTGAGAACTGCTCGTTAAATTCAATTTCGTCTTCGGACATACTTAAACCGGTATTTTATCATTTCCGGCGGCGCGGCCGCTCCGCGGAGGACAAGCGCCTGAAAAGGCCCCCTCGGTAATATTTTGAGGCGATTTCGAGCCGAGGCAAGGCGCGAGAAGCGAGCAGGCCCGCCGGGCCTGTAAGCGGCGGGTAAAGAAGCCGCAGGTGAGGACCGGCTTTAGAGCGGCCTCAGGCTTGAGGCCGCGTGCGGTCCGCAAGGGCGCAGGCGATTTATTCAACGCTGAATCGCCGAGCCGGGGCCGCGGAAAACTGCTACGCGGCTTATCCGCGGCAAAAGCGGCCAAAAGCAACCGGAAAGGGCTTTTTCAGCAGGCTCCTAGTTGAATTCCGCATTATTGATCTGGGCGCTGGCGGCGTCTAGCCTGGCCCGGGTCCGCAGTTCCATGGCTTTGTTAAAAGGGCTCCCGATCTCTTCCAGCACCCCGTCGCCGCGCACATAGTATATGGCCTTGGAGGAGATATCCTTTAGCGCGGTGTGAACGGTCCATTTAAGCTGCACCTGCATAGCCGCCACTGGATCCGCCTGGGTACCGACATTAGTTACGGTGGAGTCGGGCACCTCGGACACCAATGTTACCTTATACCCCCACGAGGTGGTAACGTTAAGCGGCTCCACGGTAACCCCGGTAAGGAACTTACCCTTGCCCTGGTAATTGCCGTCGTGCACATATTGTACCTGGTAGGTTACTTTTACAACCTCCGAGCCGAAACCGTTCTTCATGGAAAAACTGTATTTTTTGGTCTCTGGTTTGCTCCAGCCCTGCAACTGCGACCAGTGGGTGGTGCCATAGGGAACGGCATTGGCGTAATTAGTGGTGATGCTTACCACGGGCTGGTTCTTTTCTATTATAGTCCAGATTTTATCTACGAGGTTTACTATGGCGTCCAGGGCGCCTATTGCGCCGGTTATGTCGGGTCTGCCGGAATCTGCCGGAGCCAGGGCCGGGGAAAGTAAGGGGGGAGTGAGAACCGCGCTGTTGTCGGTAATCTCTTCTATCGTTATTGAGTTTTCGTCAACGGCGAAATAGCGCGGGTCCGTAACATCCTGCGCGGACACGCGGCCCGGCAGCAGGGCTGCGGCGACTGCGGCTAAAGCTATAATTTTTTTCATTGTCCGGCTCCTTTTAAACTATTCGTCGGTATAGAGAGTATAGTGTAAATACAGAAACGGAGCAGTCCCTAAATACCCACGCCCGGCATATACTTTGGCCTATTCCGATATAGGCCAAAAGGCCTATATGTGTATAGGTCTTTTGGCCCTTGAGCAAAATCAATATCCGCGGTAAGTTATATATAGTTACCGTGTAATCCCTGGAATTGGCCAGGGAGCATCCACCTCCGGACCTTAATCCGGATTCACCACGGCCAGCAGCAGGCTATAAGCGGAGGTGGATATGCAACTCGTGAAACAAAGCTCCCCGGCACCTGTAGTCCTTAAAGCCTTTATTCCGGCCATAGCCGTTTTTCTATCCGTATTCCATATTTCCCCCGCCGCCCTTAACGCTCAGGCTTTTAGCCAGCTAAAAGAAGCCGCCAACGTTGAAGTCCCCTACGCGCTGCCGCCCGCGAACACCACGCTGGCCGCCATGGCCCCCGGACTTAACGTCTATTTCGTCAATGTGGGCCAGGGAGATTCCGAGTATATAGAGCTCCCCAACGGCCAGAACGTCCTTATAGACGGCGGCCCTTATAGCGCAGCCGACAGCACCCTGGCGCAGTTCCTCACCCAGAAGAACGTAAAAGAAATAAACAACGTAGTTCTTACCCATCCCCACGCCGACCATTATAGCGGCCTTAAATATGTCTTCTCCAATATCAAGGTAAACAACTTCTACGACACGCAGATGGACAACACAGGTTCCTCAGCCGACGACGCCCTGCGCGCCCAGGCGCAGTCCCTGGGGGTTAACATCGTCCACCCCTCCCCCGGCGATATGCTCCCCTGGGGCCAGGTAAGTGCCAAGGTCCTTAATTCCTGCCCGCAGCCGGTGGCCAGCGGGGACGGCAGCGCCATCAATAACTGTTCCATCGTTATAAAACTCGCCTACGACGGCTCCTCCATACTTTTTATGGGAGACGCCCAGGCCGACGTGGAGTCCGTATTGCTGCAGAATTACGCTTCCGATCTGCCATCCGACGTTCTTAAGGTGGGCCACCACGGCAGCAAATACTCTTCCACCGACGCTTTTATTAATGCCGTGCACCCCAAGCGCGCCTATATTGAAGTAGGCAAAAACAACTACGGCCACCCGACCAAGAACACGCTGGACCGCCTTACCGCAATAGGCGCCAAGGTCCTGCGCACCGACCTGGACGGCACCCAGGAGTTCCCGGCGCAGGACACCGCCGATTCCGTGCAGGTATCCGCTGACTAGAATTATCCCCCCCATATTTCCCCCTTTCATTAAAATAGTATAGCAGACGAACCCGACAACGTAGTGTCGGGTTCGTTTTCTTTAATTTCACGGCCGCCGGGCCTGCAAAAGCAAAAAGCCGCCCGTTTTAAACGGGCGGCTTTTACGGTAAAGCCCCGGTATTACAGGCTGTTAAGAAGCTGGTCCAGAGCCGTAGAATTGCCGCCGCCGCGCAGGGGAGGCACGGTTATGCCGGCGTCATCAAACCCGACAGTATCGGTAAAGACCTCTCCGGCCTTAAGCGCCGGCAGCACGGGGATATTCTGCGTGACACAGTGGATAGAACCGCCGGCGGTTATGCTGTCGTCGGAGGGCACCTGCACCACGGTTACGCCGGAAATACCGGCCTCGTAGGCGGCCTTGGCGGCGGCTTCCTCGGCGGCGTGGCCGGCATAAGAGGGTATTATGGCCACATTGTTAACTATAAGCGAATTGGTATAGGTATACCAGGTGCCGGACTCTTCCCAGCCCTTCACCGTGATAACCTTGAACATTTCCCCGTCGGCGGCCTTGCGGTTTTTAAAGAAAGCGACAGCCTTTTCGGAGTTGCTCTTAAAGGGTTCGGTCTCCGCCACGGAGATAAGCACGGTGTGGTCGTTCAAGAGCTTCATGAACATATCAATGTGGCCGGTGCCGTCCGAGGGCTCGCCGGGATAGCCGGAGTACTCAAAGGAGTAGATATTCTTAACGCCGAAATAAGTCTTCAGCAGGGAATCCACCTGGCCCTGGCTCTTGTCCGAGTTCCAGATGTAGACGCGCTTGGTCATGAACAGGTCGTTCTTGGAGTCCACCATCAGGTTGCCGCCATCCAGTATTATGGGCATGGCGAACACTTCTATTTTTTTCGCCTTGCCCAGGTTGGCGGGGAGGACGTCGTCGTTGCGGCGCTCCTGATAATGGCGGTAAGTGGTATCGACTATACCGGGACGGTTGCCGGCGGCCAGGCCGAAAGGCCCGTAGTCGCGCATCCAGACGGAATCTATGGGGGCGTTGATCTTGGTATAGCTGGCGGCGGGAACGCCTTGTATCGAGGCCGGGGCGGCTACGCCCCACAGTTGGGCGTGGGCGGGGCCGGTAACAGCACGGCCTATGGCTGAAAGCATATTGGTATAGCCGGCCCAGCCTATAACCACGGCGCCTACCGGTTCATACTCCGCCGGTATGTGGAAGCCCGCGGGAGGCGCGGCTTTTGTAGCCATTACCGGCGGTCTACCGTCGGCGTGTTCGCGGCTCTTATCTAGCCAGTTCGGGAGAGGATTATTAAGGTCAAGGGCGAAGGCCCCGGTAGAAAAAACGCTTAAGAAGGAGATAGCGAGGAAACTAGTTGTTTTTTTCATCAGTCCTGCCTTATAGTTTTATATACCTCTGAAAAGAGGGGACCATACTTTATGCTGTCTTATATTATAAACAGAACGGAGAAATTCCGCACGGGCCCAAGTACCTAGCAAGAAATAGGTCTTTAGACCCAAAAAGACATTAATTGCCAGCTGTCTTAGCGGTATTTTCGGGCAGACCAGGCACAAGCCAGTCAAAAACAGCCTGCGCCCAGGCGTTAGCTATCGGGAGGCCTTCTTTAAACCAGTAGTGCGTTCCATCCCCGCCGGCGGGCGGATAACTGGTAACCTTTGTGCTGTCAAAAACCTTGCATTTGTCAGAAACGGCTTTGTAGGTAAGATCAAGAATACGCCCGACAGCGTCGTGCCCCGCGCGCGAATCCGGCTTGGTAACCCAGAAACAGGCGCTCCCGGAGGCTTTGATCTCAGCCGCCATTTCGCCCATATCCTTAACCGCGAAATCATCGGAAGGCAGGCCGGCGTAGTTAGCCCCCAACTCCACCACCACGGCGTTGGGCTTAACGCGCGCCAGTAGGTCCGTGAATATAGGCGTAGCGCCTTTAATACCCTTCTCCGTTTTCCCGCCCAGATCCCTAAAAAAATAGCCGCAGGGAGTGGGCTTGCCGGTAGCCCACCATTGGGCAATTGAGCCGCAGGAGGCGTAAGAAGCCGTTTTCAGCCCCCGCCCGCGCAGCAGTTCGTCCAGCCGCCAGCCGAAGGGCCCTACCGAGTGGGAATCCCCCACGAACAGGACGGTACCGCAAAAAGCGGGAACGCCGCAGGCCAGCCACAGCAGCAATGCGAGTATTTTATTTTTCATGCGCCTATCCAAAGCCCTATTTTTCAGTGTATGTTATGGTCAGCTTGGCCGAATGGCCGTCCGTGGCGGCCGCGGCCTTATAAGGCCTGGTCCCGGCGTTTATATAAGCGGCGAATGCGCCAGCCGTGTCGGCGGCGGTCTGGCCCACCTTTAGCGCCAGCATTATATTCCACCCGGCCACGTGGTTAACCGTCCCGTCCGGCCGCTTGAAGCGGAAAATAGAAAGCCAGATATTTATGGTCCCGT
>JAVHRY010000129.1:0-22122 GCA_036171915.1 Elusimicrobiales bacterium
ATCGCTTTTATGCCGCCGCTATATCTGTTACAATTTAAGCCGCCTGTATGAAAATTCATTCAAAACTAGCGGAGATATTCGCCACCGACTTTTATCTCGGCTGTCTTCCGCCTAAAATAACCGGCAAGCCCAGGGCCACCGGCGGCGGCACGCTGGGCACCCTGCTGGGCCTGGCGCTTACGCCTCTGTTGCCGGCAGGCGCGGGAGTCTACGCCGTTTTTCTGCTGTTGTTCGCGGCCTTCGCCGTGCTGGTCGCGCATAAGTTCTGCGCGGACTCCGGTATTGAGGACGACCAGCGGGTAGTTATAGACGAAACCATAGGTTACTGGGTGGCTGTCGCCTGGCTGCCGCACGGCTGGCTGCTGCTGCTGCTGGCTTTTGGCCTCTTTAGGGCCTTTGACGGGCTTAAGCCCTGGCCCATACGCTGGGCGGACGCTTCGGTGGGCGGAGGCTTCGGCGTGGTGCTGGACGACGTGCTGGCGGGCGTCGCGTCCAACCTCGTCCTGCGCGGCCTGCTGCTTTTACTGCCTTTCCTGAGATAGTAAGGGATTTGAAATTAAACGCCCCGGGTCTTTAAGGCCCGGGGCGTTTTTTTGTTTTACTTGTAGTATTCAACGCCCAGGTGGGTGATAAGCGTCTCCCCCATCAGGTGGCGCAGGTTGTTCTCAAACTTCTCCAGCTGCACGAACAGGTCGTTCTCGGCGTATATTTCGGGCGCGTGCATCGGGCTCTTGAAGTAGAAAGACAGCCACTCCTGCGTGCCGCCCATGCCGGCGCGCTTGGCCAGGTCCATGAACAGGATCAGGTCCAGCGCCAGCGGCGCGGCGAGTATCGAGTCGCGGCACAGAAAGTCCACCTTTATCTGCATCGGGTAGCCCAGCCAGCCGAAGATGTCTATATTGTCCCAGCCTTCTTTGCTGTCGCCGCGCGGCGGGTAGTAGTTTATGGTCACCTTGTGGTAAAGGTCCTTGTACAGGTCCGGGAAGATCTCCGGTTTGAGGATGCTGTCCAGCACCGACAGCTTGCTGACTTCTTTTGTCTTGAACGATTCCGGATCGTCCAGCACCTCGCCGTCGCGGTTGCCCAGGATGTTGGTGGAGAACCAGCCGCTTATGCCTAGCGCCCTGCACTTTAAGCCGGGGGCTATTATGGTCTTCATCAGCGTCTGGCCGGTCTTATAGTCGCTGCCGACCACGGGTACCTTGTTAGCCTGGGCAAGCTCCACCAGCGCCGGGATATTGCAGCTCAGGTTGGGCGCGCCGTTTATAAAAGGCAGGCCGCATTTTATGGCCGCGTAGGCGTAAAGCGTGGAAGGCGAAATGGCCGGGTGGTTGGCTTTCATCCCTTTTTCGAACTTCGCCAGCGTGGAATGCACGTCGTTGGGCGGGATATAGGTTTCGGTGGAGGCGCACCAGATCATGACCGCCCGGTCCAGCGAGTGCTTCTTTTTAAAGTCCTTTATATCCTCTATAAGCTGCAGCGCCAGCTCGTACTTGGTCTTGCCCTGTTTAACGTTGGGGCCGGTCAGGTTCTTTACGTACTTGCGGTCAAAGGCGGCTTTCATGGGGCGCAGGGCCGAGAATTTGTTCCTTAAGCTCTCTATCTGCGTCCGCTCCAGCACGCCGGCCTTCAGCGCCGACGTATACAGATTCTCGTCGAAAATATCCCAGCCGCCGAACACCAGGCTGTCCAGGTCCGCCAGCGGCACGAAATCCTTTATCAGCGGGTTTTTATTCTCGGTGCGTTTGCCTAGGCGTATCCGGCCCATCTGCGTAAGGGACCCTATGGGTTTCCCCTGCCCGGCTTTAACGGCCTCCACTCCGCCTATCAGGGTTGTGGAGATGGCCCCGCACAAACCCGGTATCAGCACTCCCAGTTTGCCTTTGGCGGGAGCTATCTTTGTTTTTTTCATTTTAATGTTCTCCTAAACGTATACCGCTGACTATTATTTTACCGCTCTCTGAACTTCCTCCGCAAGGATTTTTCTTGTATAAAGCACGCGCTGCAGCACCGTGTAGTGCGCGAGCGCGAGCACTATAATAAGGCCCGCGGCGGGATAGCCTATAATGGTAAAGAAGGCTAGCGTGACCAGCCGGGGCAGCCTGGCGCCGACGCCCACGGTGCAGGGCGAATCCATTACGTTCTCCGCCCGGGCGCGCGCGTATGAGACCGCGGCGGCGCCTATAAGGGCTATGGCCGTTACGCCGGCCATAAGCGGGTTGCCGGCGGCGGCGTAGTAATAGGCGAAAGCGGCAAAGACCATTCCTTCCGTGTAGCGGTCCATGACCGAATCCAGGAACCCGCCGAAGCGGCTGGTCTGGGAGGCATACTTGGCCAGCGCCCCGTCCAGTACGTCAAACAGCCAGGTGAAGATCAAAACCAGCATGCCGGTTCTCAGCCGGCCTATCGCGATAAAGTAAGCCCCGGCGCAGGACAGCACCCCGCCCAGCAGGGTAAGGTGGTTCGGCTTCACGCCCGCCTTATTCAGCGGGGTGACCAGCGGCAGGGTGGCGCGCGCTATAAGCGGGTCAATTTTTTCTCTTGTCATAGCTGTGTTTGTCCCATTTTTCCAGAAGCACTATCAGCGACGGCTGCAGCAGCATGGCCGCGAAGAAGACGCAGGAGATGCCGATGGCCGCCATTATGGCTATGCTGCGCAGGCCGTAGTGGCTGGCGAACAGCATGGCCCCGAAGCCTATGAACGCCGTAACGGCGGACATGAAGACGGCGGGCCCGGTGTGCGACATCACGAACTGTATGGAGCCGGGGCCTTCCTCCTCGTAGCGGCTGTGCACGTACTCGCCGTAGTCGTCGCCCATGCCGAAGATCAGCGGCAGCATCAGCACGTTAAAAAAATTCAGCTTAATGTGGAACATGGCCATAATGCCGAAGATCCAGATAAACCCGAGCGACAGCGGCAGCAGCACCAGCGCGGAGTCCCTGAAATTGCGGTAAACCAGCATTACCGGGATGGCCGTAAGCAGGAAGGCCAGCGGCATTATGGTGCGCCCGTCTTTCTCTATCATGTGAATGATGTCGGAGAAGATAATGGATTCGCTGCAGGGGTGCACGGTCCTGCCCGGCACGCGCAGGTCGCGTATCTCGTCGGAGGATTTTTTAACCAGCGCGGCGTCGGACAGGTTGATCTTCGGAAAGATGAACACGGCCGAGCGTTCCGGGCTGGCGCCGCGGAACATGCGCAGGATCTCCGCGGGCAGGGCCTCCTGGCGGATCTCGCCCGCTTCCAGCAGCCTTTTTACGTCGTTCACCTTTTTTTTCTGCGCGCCCTTGACCACGTTGATGGCGGTGTCGTCGAGGAGGACGCGGATCTCCTTAAGGACCTTCAGTTTCTTATCCTGGTCCTCGGGCAGGAAGGAGAGCAGGGAGGCGTGGCTGTCGATGGTGGTGTCCGGGTTCTTTTCCTTCTGCTCCAGCACCTTTGAGACGGCCCTGGCTTCGGCCATGCTGTCCACCATCGCCAGGTCGGGCGTGAGCGAGGTGCCGATAATGCCGTTTATGCGCTCGTCTAAGATGAACGACGGAATGTTGGAGCCCTGGATCTTACTGAAGTTGTACTCGAACTTTATATCCTTTATCCGGTAGACCGAATAGGCGGTGAAGAGCACGGTGAAGGCCAGCACCGGGATGTAAAAATATTGGTTGATGTGCGAGGCCTTCAGCCTGGTTATAGAGCTGTACCTGGCGGGCTTGAGCTTTTCGCCCAGCAGGATCAGCGCCGGGAACAGCGTAAAGAACACGAACATGTTAAGGAACACGCCGATGCCGGCGATGAAGCCGAACTGCGAGAAGCCCTTGAACTGGGCCAGCAGCAGGCTCAGGAAGACCAGGCCCGTGGTCATGCCGCTTAAGACTATAGGCGACCAGGTATTGGATATCGTCTCGACCACGGCTTCGTTCGGGGTCTGGTCTTTAAGCATCTCCTCCGTGTAGCGGCTGTAAAGCACTATGCCGTAGTCGGCCGAGATGCCCATCAGGATGGAAACCAGGAAGGCGCTTATAATATTGACGTAACCGATAACCAGGTAGGTGATGCCGAAGGTGATGAACAGGCCCGACGCCATCGGCAGCACTATAAGCAGCAGCGGCCTTTTCTGCTTGAAATAGGCCACCAGCAGTATAAGTACCAGCAGCGTGGCGCCGGCCCCGGTGTACGTAAGGTCGCGCTGCAGCTGCGCGTTAAGGTCTATCTGCTTCTGGTACCTGCCGGTGAAGGAGACTTTTATGGACGGGTGGTATTTAGCCGGGTCCACCTTGTTCACCAGGGCCTGCACCTCGCCCACCAGTTTGCGGGAGAAGGCCAGGTCGCCGGCCAGGCCGTTGGGTTTTATCAGCAGCACCAGCTCGCGGTTGTCCTTGCTGACGTAGTAATCCTTGAAGACGTTCTCCCCCTCGTATTTCTTCTCTATATCCGCGAAATCCAGCTTGTACTCGGCGTCGGTCACGTCTATGAAGAGCGGGTTGGCCCGTTGCTTCTCAAACTCTATCTTATGCTCTATCCTGTCCCGGACGGTCTTCAGGTCGTCCAGGTTCATATAGAGCAGGCGGCGGTCGTCGAAGTACTGTTTGGGTTGGCGCCAGTTTACATACTTAACGTCCGGCAGCCTCTCTATCTCGCGCGCCAGGTCCGCAGAGAACAGCTTTGACCTGGCCAGGTCGTCTGAGTCCACGTCCAGCACCAGGTAGCCGGTGCCGCCGAATTCCTGGGTGATGTCGTCCAGGGCCCGCACGCTGGCGAAGGAGCGCGGCAACAGGTTCTCAAAACTGGAATCGAATTTCAGCTGGAGCGAAAAGTAGGCCGCGGCCGCCGTTATAAAGGCGTAGGCGACCATAACCAGGATGTAGCGTTTAACCAGGATCTTAAGGGCCTTGTTTACCAGCTCGTGTATCATTCTCAGTCCAGTTTCACCAGACCGCAGGCTTTTGCCAGGTCGGCCCTGGCCATGTTATAGTCGTAGATAGCCTGATAGTAATCTTTTTCGGATTTCGCCCTGGCGGCCAGGCCTTCCAGGGCGTCCTTCGCCTCTCCGGTGCCTATGCCGTAAACCAGCCCGGCGCCTATCACCCAGCGTTGGGCCGCGTCGAGGCCGCTCCTGGCGCTGTCTATGTTGTCCTTCGCCTCTTTGGCGTTCTGCCAGGCGTTCTTCACCTGCAGCTCTATGCCTTCGCGGGCGAACTTTTCTTTTTCCCGGAGCTTGTCCACCTCCGCCTGCAGCGAAGCCGTCCTGGCGCTGAGCGTGCCCGGGGCGAAGTCGAACTTGGCGCCTACAGCCACGCCGCCGGTAAAGTTGTTGTAGGGGTCGTAGGCCCAGGGGCTGGCCTGCCGCTGGCGCACCGAGGTGTCGTTGTATTCCACCTGGCCCGCCAGGAAGATCACCGGGTACCGGTCGGCCTGCTCCGCGTCCACCAGCAGCTGGCGCGCTTTTATGCCGTTATGGACCATGCTCCACTCCGGCCTGTTCTCAAAAGCCTTTCTGACATAATCTTCCGCCGGGGCCAGCTCGCCCTGGTCCGGCTTGAGTTGTTTGTCGGCTATATCGAAGTCCGCGTTCTCGGGCATGCCCATCTTCTGCATCAGCGCCAGCCGCGCCATCGCAATGGACTTGTCCGCCAGGTGCAGGTTCTTTTCGGCTTCGGCCAGGTAGACCTTCAGGGTCTGCCTGTCGGTTTCCTTTACCTCTCCCGTGCCTTCCTCATAAAGCTTGTCGGCTTTTTCAATGGCGGAGTTAAGCACGTCCAGGGCGTCCTGTACCGTGCGCTTAAGGCGCCGGGCCAGCAGCAGGCCGTTGTAGTATTTTTTTACGTCGTAGACCACTTCGCCGCGTTTCTGGGCGGTCTCGCTTTTTGCCACTTTTTCGCCGTGCTCGGCCGCGCTGATATAGCTGTCTATCTTGCCCCAGGTGTAGAGGGGCATCTGCGCCTCCAGTTTGGCGTGGTAATAGAGTCCCCAGACGCTGTAGTCGCTGTCGTATTCCAGCGCGTCGCCGGTTACTTTGTAGGCGGGCGCGGCGAAGGTGAGCAGGCTTAGTTTCGGGGTGCGCGCGGCGCGGGCCTCGGCCGCGTTGGCGCGGTAGCCCGCGGCCCCGAGCGCGGTCTCGCGCACCTCGTGGCTGTTGGCGCCGGCGTAAGCCGCGCACTGGTCCAGCGTGTAGGGCTCGGCCGCGCGCGCCGGCGCGGCGGCCAGCAGCGCCGTCAGCAGCGCGGCGCTAATTGGCATTGAGTTTCTTCTCCATCAGGCGGACCAGCCCGGGGAAGCCTTTGTCCTTTATGATGCTCATGTGCTGGTTGCGGTAGATCAGCAGCAGGCTTTCGCCGTCGGTGACCACGTCGTAGATCCGCCAGCCGGTGTCGGTGGGGCGCAGGCGGAACTCGGTGTTGAGGGTAAGGTCCTCTTCCTTGTAGATTATATGCGTCAGCACTTCCTGGTTACCGTTTTCCAGCGGTTTTTCCCCCACGCACTTGACCTCTATCTGGCCGTTGAAATATTTTCCTATCTGCGGATAACCCACCTTCTGAACCAGCGAGGACAGCAGGTAGGCGTACTTCTCCCGCTCGGCCGGCTTGAACGATTCCCATTTCTTTATCAGGATCTGGTGAGCCATCTCCTTCAGGTCCAGAATGCCGTTGATGCGGTCCTTCATGGCGAGGCGGCGCTGCTTCTCCCCGGGAGCGATGCCTTGCTCGTTCTCGTCGTCGTACTTCTTCGCGGCGGCCACCAGGTCCTGCACGGCCAGCGTAGCCGGCCCGGCGGCGGGCCGCGTACTTAACGAGACGGGGTCCTGCCCAGCGGCCTGCACGGCGGCGGTGGAAACCGCGTCCCCGGCGGCGGCGCCCTGGCAAATTGCGGCTACCAGGCAGAAGGCGAAAAGAGTGTTCTTTGTTTTCATGGTTTTTCCCTTGTTCTTTAATACGCTACAGGATCTTTAGAATGCCTGCTATGCAGGAGGAAAAATTCAGGATACAGGGAGAGGTAAGGCTGTAATATATCTTTTTCCCCTCCCGGCGCGAGGCGACCAGGCCGGCTTTGCGCAGGACCAGCAGGTGCTTCGACACCGTGGACAGGTCGTCACCCACCAGGGCGCGGAGGTCACAGACGCAGGTTTCCCGCCCTTTAAGAGAATTAAGTATTAAAAGGCGGGTGGGGTGCGCCATGGCCTTTATTACCGCCGCCTGTGCCGTATATATCTTTTTGCTTTTATTCCCCATATGTTAACAGTTTACTATAACACCAAATGTCTGTCAAATATGTTCTTACCTGTAAGTGAGCACGAACCCTCCGAAGTCGGCTTCGCTGGGGCTCCGGGTCTGGTCGCCGTCGCTCATAAGCCCGAACCCGTCAAGGCCGGGGACGTCGGCGTTGGGATCGCCGCCCGCGAAGTGGCTGCGGAATTCAAAGTCCGGGTCCAGCTCCGCGGCGCGCCAGCCGCCGCTGCCGGGACCGCTCTCAAGTATTATCGTTTCCTGGGCGCTGAAGAGGCCCCGCTGCCGGCCACAGACCATGCCTGTAACTCCGGCCGCGCTCCAGGCGTACTTAAGCGAGTACCAGCGCAGGCCGCGCCGCCAGACCAGGTAGAGCACCGCGGCGGAATCGGTTCTGCCGGGGATGCATTCATCCCCGCCTTTAGGCAGCAGCACCGCCCGCCATTTCCAGCTGAATCGCGCCACTTTTCCCCGCAGCCGCCCGGGAATTTCGTAGGCGAGCACGGCGGTTTTCAGGGGCCACTTGTAGGAACTGTGGATATAGTCGCCGCCGGGGTCGCGTATTACGGTGTAGTAGTTGACGGGACCTGATCTCAACTTAAGCGGTTTCAGTCGGGAAACTCCGATATTCACTTCCCCCGGTCCCGGAGGTAAAGCCTCAGCGGCGGGGTTGGCGCGGGCGGCCGGCAAAGAGGTAAGCAGGAAGAAAGTAAAACACAGGCGGGAGAAAAAGCGTGGATTAGGCATTATGTGTCTGGCCGGCTTATTTACTGCTCATTGCCGTAAGACGGAAGTTCCAAAGCGGAAGAGCGCGCCGCCCCCTCACGCGCTAAACTGAAGGGCAGGGCGGGACCGCCGGCCTGGGGGGTGATGAGCGCGGCGCAGTTGTCGCGCAGCCAGCGCCTCCGGGCGGCGTAATCGGGGCAGGACGCCTGTACCAGGGCCCAGAAGTCCTTTGAGTGGTTCATTTCGCGCAAATGGCAGAGCTCGTGTATCACCACGTAGTCAAGCGCTTCCGGGGGCATGGAGGCCAGCCGCCAGTTGAAATTAAGGTTCTTTTTTAGCGAACAGCTGCCCCACAGGGTGCTTTGGTTTTTAATGAAGACGCGGCGGTATTCAAGGCCCAGCGCTGCGGCCCAGTATTTAACCCTGGCGGTTATTATCCCCCTGGCCTGTTCGCGCGCGGCGGGGCAGGGGCCGGGCTGCCGGCTTAAGCGCCGTACGGGGCGGCGGCGGCGACTGCGCGGCTGCGGAAAAATTTCCGGCAGTTCGCGCGCCAGGCCGGCCAGGAAGCTCCGTACGTCACGGCAGATAGCGTTTAGCGGCATCGCTTAAATTATAACAAATGGAAATCAGCAGGGGAGTAAAAGAAAGAGCCTGCGAAATCCCGTTTGATAAGGGCCGCAGGCTCAGGAATATTCTAGCAGAAATAAAGCGGATGTCAAGGGATAATTTTTTATGGGCCGCCTGTTTTTTAAGGAAGGCCGGGGGCCGGCAAAAGCCGTTCCCGGGTTTAACAGTCTGCTGAAAAACCCCCTTTCGGGCTGCAACTGCGGCTTTTGGCCTGCGCCTTCGCGCCGCTCAACTTACAGTCTCCGACGAGAATGCTCGTTTCGCGTCGTTTCGGCTCGGCATCAAAATCCGCAGTTTCGCTTCCGAGTAGGCTTTTTCAGCAGACTGTTAATTGCCGTGGAGTTTCGACCAGCTGTTAAAAAGGTCCTCCACTTTTGCGAGGGCCGTTTCCAGTTTCTCCTGGCGCGCGGCCAGCTCTCCGGAATCGGTGGCTATGGCGGGGTCTTCCAGCGCCCGGCGCGCTTTGGCGGCCAGGAGTTCGGCTGTCCGCATTTCCGATTCCAGCCTGCGCACGGCGGCTTTCAGCTCGCGTGTCTCTTTGGCCGCGGGCCCGCCGGCGGCGGGGGCGGCCCCGGCCGCGGCGTCCGGGGCCGGCTGCCGGCGCGCCAGCCAGTTTTCCCACTGGGAGAGGTCGGAAAAAAATTCGGCGGCGCCCCGGCCGTCCAGCGCCAGCAGGCGGCGGCTGACGCGCTCCAGCAGGTAGCGGTCGTGGGTTACCAGCACAATGGCGCCGGGGAAGTCCCGCATATTGGCTTCAAGCACCTCAAGGGACTGCAGGTCCAGATCATTGGTGGGCTCGTCCAGAAGCAGCACGTCGGCGGGCTCAAGCATAAAACCGGCTATCAGTACCCGCGCCTGCTCCCCCCCCGAAAGCAGCCTGAGCGGCATCTCCAGCTGCTCAGGCCTGAACAGGAAGCGCGAGGCCCAGCTCTTAACGTGCACGCTCGCTCCCTTGTACATAACGTGTTCGCCGTTGCCGCAGAGCGCGCGTTTAAGCGTCATGTCCAGGTCCAGGCGGGCGCGGTGCTGGTCAAAAACGGCCACGCGCAGGCCCTCCGCCCGTTTAAGCGTGCCGGAGTCAGGCGCCAATTGCCCGGCCAGCAGTTTAAGCAGCGTGGTCTTGCCGCTGCCGTTGCCGCCTAGCAGTCCCAGCTTTTCTCCCGGGCCCAGCGTCAGGTCCAGCGGGCCGAAGAGCTTGCGCCCTCCCAGGCTTTTTTCTATCTTTACGGCGTAGATAAGGCGGTTGGCCTGGCGGTCCCCGGCGGTGAAATCTATTTCCGCGGCCCGGCCCTGGGCGTTGTGGTATTCGAGTTCCGCAAGCTCCTTTATCAGGTCCCCGGCCCTTTCGATGTGGGCCTTCTGCTTGGTCATGCGGGCCCGCGCGCCGCGGCGTAGCCAGGCTATTTCCCCCCGCACTATGTTGCGCACCGAGTCTTCGCGCGCCGCCTGCGCGTCAAAGAAGGCTTCGCGGTTCTCAAGGAATTTACTGTAGTTGCCGTCGCTGCTGAAATGGCCTTCCGGGTAGCGCTTGTCCAGCTCTATAACGCGGTTGGTGACGCGCTCAAGGAAGGCCCGGTCGTGCGTGACCACCAGGAAAGGGAATTTAAAGCCGGAAATAAACCGCTCAAGCCACAGCACGCCTTCAATATCAAGGTGGTTGGTGGGTTCGTCCAGGAGCAGCAGGTCCGGCTCGCGCGCGGACTGCGCCAGTATGGCCAGGCGCTTGCGCCAGCCGCCGGAAAGAACGCCCACTTCGGCCGCCGGGTCCGCGAAGCCCGCGGCGGCCAGCCCTTCGGCGGCGCGCCTCTCTATTTCGTAATCTTCTCCCAGGCCGGCCAGCGCTTTTATGATCTCGTCGAGCACGCTCCAGCCCGGAGGCGCGTCGGCAAAACGGTCCTGCTGGGCCAGATAGCCTATGTTCAGGCCCCGGCGTGCGGTAACCTCGCCGGAGTCCGGCGGTTCAAGGCCCGCCAGTATTTTAAGCAGCGTGGATTTGCCGGCGCCGTTGGGGCCTATAAGCCCGGTGCGTTCGCCTTCAGAAAGGCCGAAGGAAAGTCCTTTGAACAGCGCCCGGGCGCCGAAGGTCTTGGACAGGTGCTGGCAGCTTAGAAGTATAGCCATTGCCGTGGACCGCGTTTTTTATTTATTCTCCGCCGGAGCGCCGGCATGTTCAACGTACCAGACATAGTCGGCGAGGCCCAGGTCGGGCCCGGGCAAAGCCGCGGGGCAGGCCTGCGCGCCCTGCGTAAAGAAAGAGAGCACGCGCGCGCCCGGGGCCCTGGCCAAAACCGAGGCCGGGATGCCGGCGTTGTAAATTATGTGGCCGGTGCCGGCAACCACCAGGGCGGCGTAGTCGTCCAGCACCGGCTGCAGGGTCAGGTTGAGCATTTCAAAACCGACGGCTGTTTTTTGGCCGCGGGCCCCGTAAAGGGCTTTAAGCGCTTCAAGCTGGGCCAGGTGGTCGTTCGCCTGATCGTGGGTTTCGCCCACGCAGACCACGTCGCTGGCCCGGATGGCGGCCTCGAAAGCCTGCGCGCCTAAGGCCGAGCCGCCGACGCCGCTAAAAACGCACAGCCCGGGGTTTGACGGGGAGGGCCCGCCTGTTTCCGGAGCGGTTAAGCGGCCGTCCCGGAAAGCGGCCAGGTCCCCGTGCTGGTCAAAAGAGACGGCGCGGTCCCGGGCGAAGGCGCCGGCGCTTAAACCTAACGAGGCTGCGAGCGTTAACAGCATTGTTTTCATTTTACAAGCCCCGATACGGCAGCGTCGGCGGCTTTAATATAGTCCGCGTAGCCGCCCTGCACGTCGGCCGGGGTTACCGCGTAGGGTATATCCGGGGTGACGCCCAAATTCTCTATGGGCTCCCCGCCGGCGCGTTCGGCTATGGTGGCCGTAAGGTGGATGGCTTCCACGCCCAGCAAATTATTCTCCCGCTTGTATTCCTTCACGACGCCGCCGGCCCCGGCCGTGCGCTCGCCGAACGTGACGGCCCGCTTATTGTCCTGCATGATGGCCGGGAAGAAATCCCCGCCGGAAAAATCAAGCTGGTTGGTAAGTATCATGACGGGTTTTGAATAATGCACGGAGGCGTTCGGCGCTATGGTGTACAGGCCGTATATCGGCAGCGGGCTGGTTATGGTTTTACCCGCCCCCCACTGGCGTATGATCTCCGTAAAAAAAGCGGACCAGTTCTTAAGGAGATCGCAGGTTACCGGATAGCCGGCCATATCCGGGCCCAGCAGCGCTTTAGCGTCGTCGTCGGTCTTTGCCGCAGCCGTTTCTTTTAGGAAATTTACAGCTTCGGCGATGTCGGCCTGCGTCAGTTTTATGTAGTGCTTCGGCAGGTTCAGCGGGGCGTCTGTCAGCATCGACGCCAGGGCGTAGAGATAAAAAACGGCGCCGCCCGGGTTGTTGGTCTGGTCTATAACCAGGGCATCCGCGCGCTGGTTAAATTCCGCCGCCAGCCCGGAGAAGTCCTTTATCAGTGTGGCGGTATCCGTAACGCTGTAGGTAGGGATCCTTACATAGCCTATACTTTTCCCGCTTGCCGGCGAACGGTAGACATAAGCCCTGAAAGAATTCCCGGCGGGGGCGGCCCAGAGTATTTCGCCGAAGTCCGGCAGGAAGCCGTCCTTGTTGCCGAGGCCGTAGGAGGCTTGTGCGCCGCCTGGAATTGCCGGCGTTTCTATCATCATCATGCTAAGCCAGGACATAGGTATTGCCAGCCCGGCCCTCCTGACTGCAAAAGGCTGCGGGGCTATAAGCTCTGGGGTATAGAGCCATTTCATCGGGTAGGGCACGGCGTCAGCCGCGCCGGCGGGTTTTACGCTTATTGAAACCGGGCCCTGCGGCACGGAGGAGGCGGAGGCGCCGCTGCGGTAGGTAAGGAACATGGCGGCCATGCTGGCGTCGGTATGCGGCACGTCGTCCATGCCGGCCTGCCTTTTAATTTCGGCCACGACATCCCCCACGGGCCTGCCGTCAAAGGCGGTTATTTCGTCCCCGGCTTTAAACGGAAAGACATCTTCCGGCAGGGCTTTGCGGTTTATGCCGGAAATAAAATAGCGGCCGCCGGCCTCGGTTACCGCGAAGGGCAGCATGGCCGCCTCCGTGGAATAGAAAGACACAGAAACGTGGTAGTCCTTCATGGAGTTAAGCAGCGTCTTTAAAACTTTCTGGTAGTCTTTAACGCCGAACGAATCCGAGGCGTTGATCTGGGCTTTGGCTTTCTGTATCTCGGAGTCCAGGCTCCAGCCGAACTGCTCGGCTTTCCAGCCGGCCGGGGCGTAACGGGCGGCTATTATGCCGCTGACCGAATCCAGATCTGAAAGCATAAGCCGGTGCAGTTGCTGCTGCGTCATGGCGCCCGTAGTCCCGGCCGAGGCGGAGGCCAGGTTCTTATCAAAGCTCCTGCCGTAGTTTTCGGGAGCGGAGGCCGCCAGGGTTTCCAGCTCCCCAAGCGGCGAGGCCCAGGCGTGGCAGTTTGAGAGAGTCAGCCCGGCTAATATAAGTGTCCCCAAGATACGCTCGCGCTTAGTCATTTGTCCACTCCTGTAAATAAACACGGATTCCGTCAAACAGACGTATCTACTATATTATTATTTAAAGGGAGGCCTTGTTAGAGGCTAAAGTCCCGGTAGCTGGTAGGTCTTATGGCCCCTTGTCGTGCCTGCGCTTTAAAGCGTCTTTCGGCTCCTCGTGCGCGCGCTTGGCGGCGGCCCTGGCATTCAGCCGTTCCGGCATTTTCATCCGGGCCTTAAGGTTCGCTGCCTCTTTGCGGATCCTCAGGTAATTTTCGAAGTGCGCCCGGTCCAGCTTGCCGGAACCAAGGGCTTCGATAACGGCGCAGCCGGGCTCGTTCGAATGGGCGCAGTTGCCGAAGCGGCACTGCAGGGCCAGCGCAAGGATGTCTTCGAAAGTTCCGTCTCCCGTTTTTTCCCCCGCCCATAATTCCAGGCCGCGCATACCGGGGGTATCTATAAGAAGGGTCCCGCTGCCCGGCAGAACGAACATCCTGCGGCCTGTAGTGGTGTGGCGGCCCTTGGCGTCGGACTCGCGCACGGCCGCGGTCCGCTGGGCGGGGCGGCCGAGCAGGTTATTTATGATAGTTGACTTTCCCGCCCCTGAAGAGCCTGTAAAAACTATTGTCCTGGCTGGGCCCATGTGGGCGGCCAGCGCCTCGTAGCCCCGCCTGTTTATGGAGTCCAGCGCCAGCGCCCGCGCGCCGAAGCCCAGGGAGTTGACCGCTTTTATCTTAAGGCCGGTGTCCGGCGCCAGGTCGGCCTTGTTAAGGATAACTACGGCTTGGGCTCCGCCGGCGCAGGCGGCCGCCAGGTAGCGTTCAATGCGCTGCAGGTTGTAATTTGCGTCCAGCCCTATAACGATGAACACGGTGTCGATATTGGCGGCAATAACCTGTTCGTCCTTCCCGCCCGGGTCCTTGCGCGACAGGAGGGTGCGCCGCGCCATAAGCGCCTGTATGGTCTGGCGCCGCGCGGCGGGGTCAAAGGATATGGCGGCCCAGTCACCTACCGCAGGGAAATCAGCCCTGGAGGCCGCGGCCTTGCGGAAGTTCCCGGAAACTTCGGCGGCGTATTCTCCGCGGGCGCAGACCAGGTCGCAGGCCATGCGGTGCCCGGCTATTACCCTGGCCGGGAGCAGGCCCCGGAGGGCAAAGGGGTTAAAGACCGCGGCCAGTTGCGGAGTCCAGCCGAGTTCCTCTATGGCGGGGGCTGCGTGCGGAGCCGGCATCAGGTTCCGGAGTTGGCTTCGGTGTATTTTACTATCTGGTTCATCATGCGGACGGTTTCGGCGGGGTATTTGCCGGCGGCGGTTTCGGCGGAGAGCATCACGTAGTCTGTGCCGTCCAGCACGGCGTTGGCCACGTCCGAAACTTCAGCCCGGGTGGGGATAGGGTTGTTCGTCATGGTCTCAAGCATCTGTGTAGCCGTGATCACAGGCTTGTGCAGGCGGTTGCATAACTTTATTATGCGCTTCTGGTGCATGGGGACTTCCCACAGCGGGAACATCACGCCCATATCCCCGCGCGCGACCATCAGGCCGTCGGCGGCGTCGGCTATTTCCTCAAGGTTCAGCATGGCTTCCCGGGCTTCTATCTTCGCGATTATCCTGCAGGCAGGCAGGCGGGGTTTTACCAGACGCTTAACTGCCAGCACGTCCTCTTTGGTGCGCACGAAGGACTGGGCTATGAAATCAAGTTTATGTTTTATACCGAACTCGATGTCTTTGCGGTCCTCGCCGGAAAGCAGCGGGAAGTCCAGGCGGGCCAGGGGGATGTTAATTCCCTTGCGCTCCTTTAGAAGCCCCCCCCCGGCGACTTCGCAGGTGAGGGAGTCGCGCCCGGCGGCCTTAACCTGCAGCGCTATGTTCCCGTCGTCTATATAGATAAAATGGCCTTTCTTTATTACCTTGAGCGAGCCGCGGTAATCGAAAGGGATGTCTCCGGAACCGCGCGCCGTATCCGCCTGGATAAGGCGCACCAACTGCTTCCTTTTTAATTCCACCGGGCTCTTCAGGCGCCCTATTCTTATCCTGTTGCCTTTTAGGTCCTGAAGTATCGTTATATGGCGGCGCAGCTTGCCGTTAAGACCGCGCGCCAGCGCCACGCAGCCCGCGTGTTCTTCCGTAGTCCCGTGCGAAAAGTTGAGGCGTACGGAGTCAAGGCCCGCGGCGTAGAGCTTGCGCAGCATGGCTGGATTTGAGCTGGCGGGGCCAAGCGTGGCCAGTATTTTGGTTTTTGGATGGGACATAATTCAATATTACGGGGCTGTGTTTTTAGTTAAGTTCACCGCTGCGGCACAGCGGCTCTGCGCCGCGCCGGAAAAAAACCGCCCCCTGCGGGAGCCCGTTAAAAGCTCCTCCGGAGACGGTCTTTCTTCAGACGGACGAAGGCGGAAAACGAGCTAAAACAGCCCGCTAAAGATCCTGCCTTCCCCACCCGCGCTTGCGGCTTAAAGATTACAGCGCTTTGCAGCGGCGGCGCTTGGAAATAAGGTATTCCCCGTTGCGCTTATGCATACGGGCCACCAGCTGGTGGGTGCCGGGCTGGAAATTATTCCAGTCAAACCACCAGTAGCCGCTCGCGTGGCGGCAGGGCTGCCAGGGCTGGTCGTTGACTGAAATGTCAACCCCAGTGCAGTCGCTTGAGCCTATGCGCACCGAATACTGCCTGGAGGTGATATTCTCCAGATTTTTCGGGTAGTCTACTACAACGTACTCGTTAGTGCCGACGAGCTTGGTCTTGGCGGCGGTGTTGGTGTTATTAGTGGTTTTTATGTTCTTTTTCACGGCTAGCTTAAGCATTTCGCTTCCCTCCATCTGCGTTTCAGTCTCCGGCTTCCCGCCGGTCTTTCCTACCCTGATAATCCGCTCGTTAAGGTAAGCGAGCGATTTATCCAACGGGTGCTTCAAGTGCAGCCTTAAAACGCGCCTGTTTTTAAGATCCAGGGCTTCAAAATCACCCAGGGCTTGCGCCATTTCCAGCTGCCAGAAAGTATATTTTTCCCCAGGTACTACTATATCTTTTTGCGGCTGGTTAGTCAAGATGATGAAAAAGGCGTTGTCAGGGCCGCCCTTGTGCAGCTGGCCGGAGGAATGAAGGTAGCGCGGCCCGTAGGCCAGCGTGCAGGCCGAAGAGGTGTAATTGGTAAGGCTTTCGCGCAGTTTCCTCAGGCCCGCCTCGACTTTCGGGGCGTTGGGCAGGTAGGCGAGCAAGCCTATATATTCTTTCTCGCCGAGGGAAGAGAAGACCGACCAGAAGACGTCGTCGTAGCTTGAAATGGCCGAGTCGCCTTTTTTAAGCGCGCGCGAGGCGTACGCCGCCACGCGGTCGGCGGAGAAGTCCGGTTTCGGCGAGCCCCCTATTTGTTCCGAAAGCTTTTTAAGCGCCTGCAGCGTCAGGATTTTAGTTTCCTGCACTTCCGGCTGGTTGAACGGGTTTATCCCCAGCAGCGCCCCCGCCGCCGCGGTGGCCGTTTCCCAGCGGAAGAATTCCCCTCCGAGGTCGTAGGGGTCCCGCACATAAATGGTATAGACCGGGTGCCCGGCTTTTTTCAGGGCGGCCAGGCAGGCTTCCTCCGCCGGATCATCGAAGCCCTCGAACTTGGTCTGTACAAAGAAGCGGTCCTCCTGGTATTTGTCCGTCTCCATGAGCGGTTCCAGGTATACCGGGGTTATGCCTTTGCCTTCCTTGCCCGTGCTTTCCGCCACCAGCTGTTCCACCCAGAGGCCCAGACCTTCCAGTTTTTTGGGCATTAACAGCGTAAGCTTGTCGCGGCCCGCCAGGGCGAAGCCGGCCAGCAGGGCTCCAAGCAGCGCCCCGGGGTTCTTGCGTGTTTCAGGGTTTTTGGTAAGGCTTGCCGCGTTAATGGCGCGCTCCAGCAGCTTTTTTATATCCGCCCCGGCCAGCGCCGCAGGCACAAGGCCGAAATATGAAAGTGCGGAAAAGCGGCCGCCGATGTCGGAAGGGTTGATGAAGAGACGGCGGAACTTCTTCTCGCCGGCCAATTTTTCAAGACTGGTGCCGGCGTCCGTAATAGCGATAAAATTGTCGCCGGGTTTTTTAACCTTGGCTTTCTTCAGCTGGCCCCAGAAATACTTGAACAGGCTCAAAGGTTCTATCGTGCCGCCCGATTTGCTGGCAAAAATGAACAGCGTGCGCTTTATATCTATCTGGGAGCGGACCGCGCTTATCCAGGTCGGGTCCGTGGTGTCCAGCACCAGCAGTTTGAGAAATTTGGGGCTCTGGAACGCTCCGCACAGCACTTCCGGCGCCAGGCTTGAGCCGCCCATGCCCAGCAGTACGGCGTGAGTGAAGCCGTCTTCGCATATCCCGGCGGCGAATTTTTCTATCTCCCGCGCCTTGGGCAGCATTTTGAAGGGGGTATCAAGCCAGCCGAGGGAGTCCGAAATCTGTTTCTTACCCGCTTCGCCGGTCTTCCATAACTCCGGGTCCCGTTTCCAAAGCCTGGGGGCGAAATTAACCGCGTCCAGGGCGGCAAAAGCTGCTGAATAGCCCGTATCCGGCAGCCTGTCCCGTACCGGGTCTTCCAGCCTTGCGCGGCCGAGCTCCGCGCGCCGGGCTTCTATCAGCGCCAATACCCCGTCGTAAGACCGGGCGAACTTGGCTATGCCGTCGCGCTCAAGTTCGTTAAGTATGCCCGGGAAATCAACGCCCGCGGCTTTCAGCGCGGAAAAATAAGCCTCAGCCCGGGAGAACCTTTTTTCAAGCGGCTCGCTGTTGATCCTGCCCGCGGAAAAATACGCTCCCAGCGCTTCCTCGGGGGCGGTGTTAACCGAGCCTTCAAGCGCCAGCTCCTCCATGTAGAACGCCGGCCGGTAAGCCGGGTTCTTGACGCTGGTTGACGCCCAGAGTATGCGCTGGGGCGGCATACCGGTGGCTTTGAAACCGCAGCTGTAAAAAAGTTCCCTGTAAAGCTTGTAGGCCATGAGCGAATTGGCCACGGCCGCCCGGCCCCGCAGCGCCCCCGCGGTTTCCGGCGGCCTCCCGGACAGCTTGGCGTCAACGGCGGTGTCTATACGGCTTACGAAGAAGCTGGCTACCGAAGCCACTCCTTCCACTGGAAGGGAGTTCTTGATCCGCCAGGACATGCCCGAGGTGTAAGCCTGTGTAACGGCCCGGTAGCGCTCCACCGAAAAAATCAGCGTGAAGTTGACGCTGACGCCTTTCTTCAGGAGGTTTTCCCCGGCCAGCAGGCCTTCCTTAGTGGCCGGCACTTTTATCATGAGGTTGTGCCGCCCGACGCGCTCCGACAGGCGCAGTCCCTCCGCTTCGGTGCGGGCCGCGTCAAAGGCCAGCTTTGGGGAAACTTCCATGCTTACGAACCCGTCCAGGCCCCCGGAGGCTTCCCAGGCCGGCGCAAGCAGGTCCGCCGCGCGCTCTATATCTTCCACGGCCAGCGTTTCGAAAATCTCTTCCGCCGGGGCCTTCCCCGCGGCGAGCAGTTTGATCGCAGGTACGTAAGAGGGGCCCGCCAGGGCTTTTTCAAAGATGGAGGGGTTGGAGGTAAGGCCGGTTATCCCCTGTTCGCGCATCAGCCTTGAGAGGGTGCCGTCCAGCAGCAGATCCCGGCGCAGGTTGTCCAGCCACAGGCTCTGTCCGGTCTTTCTGATCTCTTCAAGTGTAGGCATTACGTTCCCCTTTCCAGCTCTTCTATCTTTTTTAAGCGGCGCAGGTGCCTGTCCTCGTTCGAAAACCTGGCGGCGGCGAAGGAAGCGGCAATTTCAAGAGCCGGCGCGGGGCCTATCACGCGCGAGCCCAGGCACAGCACGTTCATATCGTCGTGTTCCACGCCCTGGTGGGCGGAATAATTGTCGTGGCAGAGCCCGGCCCGTATACCGCGTATCTTGTTGGCGGCCACACAGGCCCCTACCCCGGAGCCGCATACTATTATAGCGCGCTCCGCCCTGCCGGCTGTTACTTCGCGGGCGGCTTTCGCCGCGAAATCCGGGTAGTCCACAGGCCGGTCCGGGGAGTCCGTGCCCAGGTCCGCTACCTCGTAGCCCAGGTTCTTAAGGTGCGGGATAAGGAGCGCTTTCAGAGGGTACCCGGCGTGGTCGCTGGCGATGACAACTTTCATTTGGTCTTCCTTAATATAATCTTAACAATTACCGCGGAGCCGCGGAGAGCGCAGCGGGGAGCGGTTTCAGCGTTCTATCCTGCTTTGTGTCTCTGCGGTGGAAACTATTTTGGCCGCTTCTGATATCAGCTCCCTACAGCTTTTCCACTTCGGTCTTGAGCGCCCACCCTTTTATACCTTCCTTGGGCAGCCCTATTTCGTAATAGTTCTCGTCGGCCGCGTCCAATATGCGCACCAGCCGCCCTTCGGGGGCGGAGGCGTAGGTCTTAAAATTCTCCCCCGGGCCGCTGAGCATCTTCGCCCCCTCCGGCCTGGTCACGACCCCGGCCTCATGAAAAGGCGAAGACTGCCGCGCCGCCAGCCAGCCAAGGCACAACAGCAGAAGCGCGGCGGCCGCGAGCGAAGAGCCGCCCGCTGCCTTGCCCGGCCTGCTGCCGTCCAGCAGGAAGCCCGCCGCCCCCGCCAGGCAGGCAAGCCAGAACAGGATGACCGTCAAAATCTTTATTTCGTTTTCCGAGAGCAGGTAGTAGAGGTAATGCAGTATTCTCGGAGCGCCTTCGGGGGCCAGCGTCTGCCCGGTCTGGCGCATGGCGAAATCAAGGTTGGCGCGTATGTCGGGTGAACGCGGGTCCAGCAGGAAGGCTTTGGCGTAGTAAAATACCGCCGGGCCCATGCGGTTAAGCCTGAACAGCGCGTTGCCGCAGTTGTAGTACGCCCAGGGGTTGTCCGGTTCGGCCGCGGTCATCGCCTTGTACCCCTCAAGGGCTTCTTCGTAGCGCCCGCCTTTGTAGGCGTCGTTTAATTCTTCCAGTTCCCCGCGGTCATAGGCGGCCGCGGGGAGCGCCGAGGCGAGGATACAGAATAAAAATAATCTCTTCATCGTTAAAATCTCTTTGGCCGCAGTTCTTTTTCCAGCAATTCTATAAGCAGGGAATACTTTTTTGCCAGGTCCCCGGTCCCTTCCGTTTCAGAAGCCGACGGCGAAAAATGGCGCAGTTCAAGCGCGGACCAGAGTTCTATTATCTCTTCCGTGGCGCGCGCGCTTACCCCGGGGAAGCGCTCTCTCACCAGGTCGGCGGCTTTCTTCATCGGCAGCGCGTTCACCTTCAGCCCGCACTTGTCTGAAAGGTAAGCCATAAGGGAATCGTACAGCACCGAGACCGCTTCGCTGTTGGAGCCCGACTTTATCAGGGCATTGGCTTCGTCTATATCCCGGAAGGCCTCGCTGCGGGCCCTGCGGAACCTGAACAGCAAAGGGTTTGCCGACTTGAAGCGGTTGAAGCTGGCCAGCCAGAAGGAGAGGGCGAGTATCACCAGGGGCACCGCGTGCGCCCAGAGGGGCAGCTCCGTTACGCGGCGCATGATCCTGGAAAAAGAGGGGCCGGATTTCTTTTCGCTGACATAGCGGATGTCCGACCCGGAGGCTGTTACCGGGCCCGCGGCGGCCGCGGGGTTGAAATAAACGCTCTTATCGGCCTGGTCGTTCTTCTCTATAGAGAAGGACAGCTGCTCCGTCTGGAGTTCCTTGTAGGCCCCGGCGCCCGGGTCGAAGAAAGCGAACTTAACCGGGGGGACGGCCTTGCGCCCGGCCGCGCGCGGCACAAGGATGTAGGTGAAAGTTTTACGGCCGCTTATTATGTCCCCCTCCTTGCGTACATCGAGGGAGCTCATCGTGTCAAAAACCTTAAAATCCGTCAGCTCCGGCAGCTTGGGCGCGGTTATGGCCTTAAGATTCCCGCTGCCGTTGATCGTTATTGAAAAATTGATCGCTTCGCCGGTCTTGGCCTCCTGGCGGTCGGCGGCCGCCGTAACCGTATATTTCCCCACCGCCCCGCTGAACCCGGCGGGGGCGCCTTCCGGGAGAGGCTTTATCTCAAGGGTTAGCTCGTCCGTCGAAAATTCCTGGCTCTTGCCCTGGGCGCCGCTCATGGACATGAAATTCTGGAAAAAGTTGGGGTCAAAAGGGTCTATGGGATCGCCCGACGGTATCTGCGCTATTACGGTGGCGGGTTTTATATTCGCGGCCCCGGGGGAGAGCGCGAAAAGGGCGGTCTTGATTTCGCTGTAGGAGTAGCGCGTTCCTCCCAGCTCCACTTCCCCGTTGCGTACCGGGGGCAGGTCCTCGGAAATAATATTCTTAAAAGACGGGGGCACGTACTGCGGGTTGGAACTAAGTGGCACGGAAGTATAAAACTTCAGGCTGAGGTTTATCTGTTCGCCGGGATAGGCCGATTTTTTATCGGTTTCGGCTTTCAGGAAGATCTGGGCTTTTTCTTTCCCCGAAGTTTTCGCCTGGGCCTGGCGCGGTTTTGTCTGCTGCGCCTGCTTTGACGGCTTCGTAACCGTTATTTCTATGTCCTGGGTTACAGCTCTCTCCTTGCCGTTAAAGACCGAGATCGCGGGGATGCGCTGCTGGCCCAGGAAGCGCGGCGTAAGGATATAGGTAAAAGAAACCGAGGTGGTTATTTTGCCGTTAACTATCGAGATGCTCTGGCTTCTGCCGGAAGAATAAGCGTTGAAATTCTGCATGTTGGGCAGTTTAGGCTCGGGGACGGAGGCCGAGTCGCCGGCCACGGTTACGGTCAGGTACAGGTTTGAACTTATCTCTACGGAATTGCGGTCGGTTTCCGCGGTAACAGTAAGGTAGGCGCCCGCCGGGCAGGCAAACAGGAGCGCTGCCGCGGCGGCGGCTAAAATGGTTCCGGCCCGGGAAGCAGGAGTCTTTTTCACCAGTCCTCCAGCCTGGGCGGCTGCTGCGGCTTGCCGTTTTGCAGGGCGGCCCCCGGCTGCCCTTCCGGGGAGCGGGCGGCGGTCTTTTCTTTTTCTTTCATCATCTCAAGTATCTGGCGGCTTTTCTCTTTCGCTTCGGCTTTTTTCTTTTCCTGCTCCTGCTGTTTTTCCTGTTCTTTCTGTTTGTCCTGGTCCTTCTTGTCCT
>JAVHRY010000129.1:22222-27176 GCA_036171915.1 Elusimicrobiales bacterium
TCCTGGTCCTTCTTGTCCTTGTCTTTTTTGTCGTCCTTGGGGTTCTTGCAGGAATTCTTGCTTTTCTGCTCAAGCGCTTTCTGAAGGTTGAACTGGGCGTTTGAATCCCGGGGCTCAAGCAGCAGCGCCTTGCGGTACGCCGCTATCGCGCCGGGCAAGTCACCGGTTTTAAAAAGCACGTTCCCCTTGTTATAGGCCGCGGCGGCCGTGAGTTTAGGCTCGGTCCCGGCCTGATCGAAAAAATCTCCGGCCTTGGTATAATCCTCCATGCGGTAAAAAGCGTCGCCGATATTAAAGTTAAGGCGCTTGTCAGCGGGGGTTTTTTCAAGCGCTCTTGAATAGTATTCAAAGGCCTTTGGCCAGTCTTTCTTTTCATAAGCGGCATTACCCTGGCGCGCCTGGGCTCCGGCCCCGGCGGCGTTAACGGATGCGGCCGCCGCCACGAGCAGCAGCGCCGCCGCCGGGATCCCGCGCCCCCAGGGCAGTTTGAATTTGGGCAGCTTCAGCCGGTAGCCGTTATCCATTACCAGTAATTCTATCAAAAGCAGGGCCAGCGCTAAAGCCAGGGGCCATTGGTAGCGGTTCTTGAAATTTGAGCGGCCTTTACCGCGGCTCTTTTCAAGGTCAAGAGAGTTTACCGCTTTTCGGATGTCGTCGGATGCGGAGTCCGGGCCGGAGTAGCGCAGGTAGGCGCCGCCGGTGCGGGACGCTATTTTTATCAGCGTGGCCTCGTCCAGGCGGCTGACCACCGTTTTGCCGCTGCGGTCTTTCTTGTACTCCATGGTGTTGCCGGCCGAGTCCGACAGGGGCACAAGCTCCCCGTCCGGGCTGCCTATGCCTATGGTGAAGATCTTAAGGTTCTGCTCCGCCGCGTCGTTCAACGCGGCGTCGAGGATGCCGGAATGGTCTTCCCCGTCCGTCACCAGCACCAGCACTTTCTGCCCGCCGTACCGGGAAAGCATGGCGAGCGTGGCGCCTATGGCGGCGGAGAAGTCCGTCCCCTGCACCGGCAGCATCCCCGGGCGCAGCGCCGAGGCGAAGTAGGAGAGGGCGTCCCGGTCCGTGGTGAGCGGGCATTGCGTGTAGGCTTCGCCGGCGAAAGCTACAACGCCCACCCGGTAGTCGGAAAATTTATCGGCTATCGCGCCCAGCAGCAGGCGGGCGTTTTCCAGGCGGCTGGGTTTTACGTCCCGCGCGCCCATTGACAGCGAGGTGTCTACCGCGATTATGACATTGCCTCTCAGGTCGGTTATGGGGGTAAGCTCGGTCCCCCACTGCGGGCCCGCGGCGGCGAGCGCCGCCAGCCCCAGCGCGGAAATATAGAGTAGTCCCCTGGCGCGCCTGCGCCGGGCGGCGGGCCCGGAATCATACCGCTCAAAAGCCGCGCCCAGCACTTTGCGCGCCGCCGCCAGCCTTGAGACCTCCGCCTTAAAACGGAAAAAGATCAGCGCCGCCAGCGCGCCGCCCAGCCAGGCTAAAACCACGGGGTAGCGGAAGAGTTCCATTGTTACGGCACCGTCCTGAAATAAGTCCGCTCCAGTATAAAGAGCGCCGCCAGCAGCGCCAGGGCCGGCGCCAGGAAATACTCATACAGGTCCGAGTAGTTGGTAAAGGTCCTGGCTTCAAATTTTGTTCTTTCAAGCGAGTCTATGCGCGAATAGATCTTTTCCAGTTCCATAAAATTCTTGGCCCTGTAGAATTCCCCCCCGGTCAGGCCGGCTAGCTCGCGCAGGGTGGGTTCGTCCAGGTCGTCGTCCATGTACACAACCGGCTGCCTGGGGTCGCCTGTCTGTATCTGCGCCCGGCCCTTACCCGCGGTGCCGATAGTGTAGATCTTTATGTCGTAAGCCTGGGCGGTTCTGGCCGCGAGCGCGGTGTCGGTTACCAGGCCGGTGTTGGAGCGGCCGTCGGTAAGCAGCACTATCACCTTGCTTTTGGCCTTGCTCTCCTTTAAATGGTTTACCGCGGTCACTATCGCGTCGCCTATGGCGGTGCCGTCGGCGCGCGTCATGTTTACATAGGTGGAATCTATCATCTCAAGCACGGACTGGTAATCCAGCGTGAGCGGGCAGGTTAGCAGGGCCGTGCCGCCGAACACCGTTACGCCTATGCGGTCGTTCTGCCGCTTCTTTACGAAGGCGGCGGCGGCCGCCTTGGCGGCTTCAAGGCGGTTGGGGTTGAAGTCCTCCGCGGCCATGCTGTAGGAAGTGTCGAGCGCCAGCATTATATCTATGCCTTCGGCCGGCGGGACTTCCCCCCGGCTGGCTTTCTGCGGCCGGGCCAGGGCTATTATGATCAGCATTATGGCCAGCACCCTGCCCAGGAAGGGGAGAAAACGGAACAGGCGCGAGCGAAGGCTCTCTTGCTCGGGGAGCCCGGCCGGGACGTAGGCGGAGCCCAGGCGCCGCGCCGCGGCCCCCCCCCCCCCCCCCCCGATTACTCCCGCCAGCGGCAGCAGCAAAAGCACCCAGGGGTTTTTAAATATGTTCACGCGGCCTTCCCCTTGGCGGCGGCCAGGGCCGCGGCCGCGGCGGCCTTCGCCCGGTTGTTTTCCGCCGTCCTGGTAAATTCCATAAGCAGGTCGTCCAGCGCCCGCGCGTCGGCCGCGGCGTCTTCGGGCTTCATCCGCGCGAATTTAACGAGGTCGGCCTTCTGCAGGAACTCCCTGGCGCCGAGCGTGGTCTTTATCGGCGCCCCGGTCCTTTTAAGCTCGCGCGAGAGGTCGGAGGTGGTCATTAATTCCGCGCTGATGGAAAACTCCTCCGCCAGGTAAAAGCGAAGCACGGACGTGAGCCCGATGTAATATTCTTTTATGCGGCCGGCGGCCGCCAGGCCGGATTTTTCCATGCCGTCCAGGCGCGCGCGGGCCCGCTGGTAGGGAGTGCGCCCGTCCGCCCAAGCGGCGCCCGCCGGCAAAGCGGCGCCCGCCCAAAACCTGCGCAGCGCGAAAAATACGGCCGCGGCGGCGAGCAGCCCGGCAAGCAGCCAGAGCCAGGGAATATAACGGAAAGGCGGCCGGATGTCCCGTATGCCTTCACCTTCCTTGCTCTCAAAAACGGGCAGGACCTCCATGGTGAACGAGGGGCTTTTTGCCTCCATCCCCTGGGCGGCCGGGGTTTCGTAAAGTTTCCAGGTCAAAGCGGGGAAGGTGCTTATCCCCAGTGAAAAAGCCTGGGCCTTGATCTCAAAACCGGTGGTTTTTAGCCCGCCGCCCTTATTTTCCCCCGCTTTGGTGAAAGAGATTATTTCAAAATCGGAATCTGCCGCCGAGGAGGTGTCGGGCCTGATCGAATATTTCTCCGGGAAGGAGGCTTCCAGCTTGAACTTGAAAATACCAGCAAGACGCGTTTTTCCCGCGGGCGGGCTAATTTTGAACGCTACCGTCTCCTGCGCCCCGGCCGCGAGGGAGCACGCTAGCAGGCAGACCGACAGGGCGTATGCGCGGCTTTTCATATCAGCCTGAGGTTTTTCCGGCGCTGGCGGAAAAATTTCACTACCGGGTTATACACCGGCAGGGCGGGGTCTATGTCTATCCAGTCCGCCCCGGCCGAGCGGAACGTGGATTCCAGCGCGGAACGCCTTTGTGCGGCTTCGGCCTCGTAGGCTTTTCTGAAGCCCGGGCTTGAGAGGTCCGCCGTAAAGCCTGCGCCCCCCTCAAGAGGTTCCGTCACCAGCAGCGCGCGGGCCTCGGGGAGGGAGCGTTCGAAGCGGTCGGTTATCACTACGGGGATAAGGTCGTGGCGGCGCGCGGTAAGGCGGGCCTCTTTGGCGTAGTCGGGAGAGAGGAAGTCGGAAATAAGTATTACTATGCCCCGGTGTTTCATTACCCGGTTGGCGGTCCTGAGCGCCATGGCCACGTCCGTGCCGCGGCTCTGCGGGGTGTAGGCCAGCAGTTCGCGGATGATGCGCAGGCTGTGGTTCTTGCCTTTCCGGGGCGGGATGTAAAGTTCCGGCTTGTCGGAGAAAAGCAGCAGGCCGGTTTTGTCGCTGTTCTTCAGGGCTGAAAAAGCGAACATGGCGGCCAGCTCCGCGGCGGCCTCGCTTTTGGGCTTCTCACCCGAGCCGAAGGACTGCGACGCCGAGACGTCGCAAAGAATGAGCAGCGTGAGTTCGCGTTCTTCCACGAAGCGCTTTACGAAAGGCTTGGAGGAGCGGGCCGTGACGTTCCAGTCTATGGAGCGGATGTCGTCGCCGGGCACGTATTCCCGGACTTCGGAGAACTCCACGCCGCGGCCTTTGAACACGCTCTGGTACTGGCCGGCGAAAGTTTCGCTGACCAGGCGCCCGGTCTTTATCTCGATCTGGCGCACCTTTTTAAGGATTTCCGCTGTGTTCATAGGCTCGGGGTCCCTGGCATATCTCCCGCGGGTTCCGGCTTACGGCACTTCCACGGCTTCAAAAATGCTTTTAAGGATGTCTTCGGAGCCGATGTTCTCGGCTTCCGCCTCGTAGGTGAGCAGCACGCGGTGGCGCATTACGTACATCCCCACGGCTTTTATGTCTTCGGGCGTTACGTAGCCGCGCCCGTTTATGAAGGCGTAGGCCTTGGCGGCCTGTATCATGTAAATGGTGGCGCGGGGGCTTGCGCCGTAGAGTATCCACGGTTTTATTTTCTCCAGGCCGTGCTTACCGGGTTCGCGGGTGGCTATCACCAGGTCCAGCACGTAGTTCTTTATCTTGTCGTCCACGTAAATGAGGTCGGCGGTCTGGCGGGCCTTCAGGATCTGCTCCATGCTTACTACCTTGCCGGCCGCCGGCAGGCTCTGGCGCGCCATGAGTTCCAGGACGCGCGCCTCCTCCTCCTTGGACGGGTAGGTGATGTCTATTTTAAGCATGAAGCGGTCTATCTGCGCCTCGGGCAGCGGGTAGGTGCCTTCCTGCTCTATCGGGTTCTGGGTGGCCAGCACCATGAACAGGTCCGGCAGCTTGTAGGTGGTGTCGGAAATGGTGACCT
>JAVHRY010000130.1:0-27129 GCA_036171915.1 Elusimicrobiales bacterium
CAGCCCTGAAGACCGTGTGATTTTTCGCGCTATTTTCAGCTGCTGACACCCGATACTGACGTTTTCCGGGGCCCCCCCGGCTTCTTTCTATTGGAAAATCGTTCCAAAAAACCTAGAATATATGGCTGATGCATAAAGATTTGCAGGAAATCCTTATTTCCACCGACGCGCTTAACGAGGGCGTAAAAAAACTGGGTGAAAGGATTTCCGCGGATTACGCCGGGCGCTGCCTGACGCTGGTGGGGGTGCTGAAGGGCAGCGTGTTTTTTATGACCGACCTGGCCCGGCACATTACTACGGACGTGCGCCTGGATTTTATGATGCTCTCTTCGTACGCGGGGGCGCATTCCACCGGGGTGGTCCGCATTATGCTGGACCTGAAAGAAAGCATCGAGGGATGCGACGTGCTTATAGTGGAGGATATCGTGGACTCGGGGCTGACGATGAGCTATATGCTCCAGAATCTGAAGACCCGCGGGCCCCTATCCCTGGAAGTCTGCACGCTGCTGGACAAGCCCAGCCGCCGCCGGACGCAGGTCCCGATAAAATATTCCGGCTTTACCATACCGGATAAATTCGTGGTCGGCTACGGGCTGGATTATAACGGGATCTACCGCAACCTCCCGTACGTCGGAGTTCTGAAAAAAGAGGTTATTGAAGGAAAAACACCATGCCGCTGAAAAAAAATTTAAGGCAGCTCCTGTTCTGGTTCCTTGCGTTCATGCTTTTTGTGGCCGTCTACCAGAACCTTAAAAGTGTGGAGAAGGAGCGCCAGATCCCCTATTCCGAATTTAAGCAGAAACTGCGCGACAAGCAGATCGACAAGGTTACGGTGCGCCCGGACCTTATAAAAGGCGAGCTTAAAGAAGGCGATAAAAAAGTAATTTTTAAAACCATCCCGCTGTCGGACCCTAAACTGATAGAGGACATGGAGAGCGCGGGCGTGGGCGATTTTTCCGCCGAGCCGGACCGCAGCTGGATAGCCACGCTGCTGCTTAACGTGGGCTGGATAGTGATCTTTATCTTCCTCTGGTGGTTCCTGTTCATGCGCCAGGCCCAGATGGGCGGCAAGCAGGCTATGTCTTTCGGCAAATCAAAGGCCCGCCAGCAGGACCCGAAAAAACAAAAGGTCACCTTCGCGGACGTGGCAGGCTGCGAGGAAACCAAGGAAGAGCTGAAGGATATAGTAGACTACCTTAGGAATCCCAAAAAATATCAGACGCTGGGCGGCGAGCTGCCCAAGGGCGTGTTGCTCTACGGCTCTCCCGGCACCGGCAAGACTTTGCTCGCGCGCGCGGTGGCCGGCGAGGCCGGCGTGCCCTTCTTTACCGCCTCGGGTTCCGAGTTTGTGGAAATGTTCGTGGGCGTGGGCGCCAGCCGCGTACGGGACCTCTTTGAGCGCGCCAAGAAAAGCGCCCCGGCTATAATTTTCCTGGACGAGCTTGACGCCGTGGGGCGCTCACGCTTTGCCGGCATAGGCGGCGGGCACGACGAGCGCGAGCAGACCCTGAACCAGATGCTGGTGGAGCTGGACGGTTTTGAGTCCAAGGAAGGGATAATCCTGATCGGCGCCACCAACCGTCCCGACGTACTGGATACCGCGCTGCTGCGGCCCGGCCGCTTTGACAGGCGCATAAACGTTCCCGTGCCGGATAAAAAAGGAAGGCTTGAGATACTCGCCGTGCATACCAAAAAAATCAAGCTCACCGCGGATACCGACCTCTCCGTTATCGCCCGCCACACGCCCGGCTTTACCGGGGCCGACCTGGCCAATATCGTGAACGAGGCCGCCATCCTCGCCGCCAAGAAAGAGCAGAAGTCGGTTGACCTTAAGGACCTGGAGGAGGCCATAGAAAAGAGCATAGCCGGCCCGCAGCGCAAATCCCGCATAATTTCCGAGAGCGAAAAAAAGATAGTGGCTTACCACGAGGCCGGCCACACCCTGGTGGCCAAAACGCTGCCCGGCTGCGACCCGGTGCACAAGGTTACCATCATTCCGCGCGGGCCCGCGCTCGGTTATACCATGCAGATGCCGCTGGAAGATAAATATCTCACCTCAAAGACGGAGATCCTGAACCGCCTTTGCGTGCTGCTGGGCGGCCGCGCCGCTGAGGAAATAGCTATAGGCGAAATAACCACCGGCGCCCACGACGATCTTACCAAGGTTACCAGCTACGCCCAGAAGATGGTCCTTGAATTCGGCATGAGCGAGAAGATAGGGCCGCTGTCCCTTAAAAAAGAAGAGTCCGAGGTGTTCATGGGGCGCGACCTGATGCGCCAGGCGGGCTACTCCAACGAGACCGCCCGCATTGTGGACGAAGAAATAAAGCGGATCGTCAGCGATTCCTACATGAAGGCAAAAGCCGCGCTTACCGGCAACCGCAAAGCGCTGGACGCCATAGCGGAACGTCTTATTGAAAACGAGGTCGTAGAGGCGGCTGAAATAGATTCCCTGATCGCCGCCTCCAAGGCGGCTTAGGCGCCCTGGGGGGAGTTGATTTTGTACTCGCATTATTTAAAAAATCTGGCGGATATCTCCGCCGTCTATTACATAATCTACAGGCTCATCCTGCTGCTGAAGGGAACGCGCGCCATGCAGGTTATCTGGGGCGTGTTCATACTCGCCGTGGTGACCGCTTTAGCCAAATTTTTCGGCCTGGGCGCCACCTTCTGGCTTATGAACAACTTCTGGCTGGCGGGCATTTTTCTCCTGGTCGTGGTGTTCCAGCCCGAAATACGCTTCGCCCTGGCCAATATCGGCTCAAACCCGCTGGGCCGGATGATGGTTTCGCAGGAATACCGCTTTGTCGGGGAAATGATAGAGGCGGTGCGCCTGGCCGCGGCCGAAAAAATGGGCATGCTGATAGTGCTGGAACAGGATATGGCGCTGCGCGATATAGTTGAAACCGGGGTGAGGATAAACGGGGAAGTTTCCAAAGAACTGCTGCTTACGGTTTTTCATGATAATACGCTGCTGCACGACGGCGCTGTTGTAATAGCCAACAACCGGCTGGTGGCCGCCGGCTGCATACTACCGCTGACCGAGCAGCAGGAGCTTTCAAAAATACTCGGCATGAGGCACCGCGCGGCTCTCGGTTTGAGCGAGGCGGCCGACGCCATCATAATAATAGCCTCGGAAGAGACTGGCACCATTTCCGTGGCCCGCAACGGCAAGCTTCAGCAGTCGGTAGACCCGAAAGACCTTGAAGCGATGCTTTACCAGCTTTACCGCTCCAAAGCCGAAAAAACGCTGCTGCGCAAGGCTTTCAGGCAGGAAGCGCCGCCGTCCGCGGCGCAATCTAAAACACAGCCTCCGCCCGCGGCCCCGCAGGCCTGACGCGCCTTGTGGACCGGGTTTATACCTATTTATGAATATCCCTGAAATTTTCCTCCGGAACTGGCAAATAAAACTGCTGTCCCTTGTAATAGCTTTCCTTATCTGGTATTTCATAGCCGCCGGCGCCTGAAGGCCGTTGCCGCTGCCGCCCTTTCCGCCGGTGTAGGCCCAAAAGTCTTTTTTCCCCTGCCCTTTAGGCCCTTACGCCTTCCCGTAATATCAGCGATAATATAAATATTGTGGAGGACTTAATGCGCGAAAAAACTTTCCTGCTCGCCTTGGCCGTTTTTTGTGTTCCTTTACCACGGGTTTCCGCTTCGGACCTGGCGCTTCCCGCTTCCCCTTCTTCCGTAGAAGTCCCGGGTGTTCCGCCGCCCTCCGTGGATACCGCTTTGCTAAAAGCGCAATACGAAGAATATTATTCCGCCCTTAACTCTTACTCAAACGCCGCTTACGCGGCCCCGCAGGACAGCCCCGTGTTCCTTGAGGCGGAGGCCTCCGGCCAGTATCTGCGCTCGAAGCTGGAGGCGCTGTCGGCCCGGGCAGCCGGAGCGGGCCTGGTTCTTGCGGAGCCCGCAGGAGGGGGGCGCGGCCCTGCCGGGGTTTCCTGGGCCGTCAGGAACGAGCTTGACGACGTTTTCGGTTTCTATGGCGCGCCCGAGGCCGGACGGGATCAAACCCGCGGCGTGCCTATAAAGCAGGGCTACTGCCAGATAAATTATGTTAAGAACAATGTCCCTTTCCTGGTGCAGTACGACGGCTTCCTGAAGAAGGGCGAAGTCATAATCACTTTCGACGACGGGCCGGGCCCGCTGACCAAAGAAGTTTCAGGTTCCATGAAGGCCGGCGGCGCGCAGGCGCTGTTCTTCGTGCTGGGCCGCAATTTTACCGGCGCCGCCGGCAAGGACCGCATAAAAACGGAAGCGGACGACGGGCATTTTACGGGCGTACACGGCTATAACCACGCCACAGAGGGCGACAAGCCTTTCACCGCCTATACCGCCGAAAAGACAATCTCGCAGCTTGGCCGGGTCTCTGAAATGATCGCCGGGGTTACCGGCAAAAAACCGGTATTCTTCAGGCCGCCCTACGGTATAATTACCCCGGAGGCGCTCAACGCCGCTTCTTCCCGGCTCGGGCTTACCCCTGTTGGGTGGACTATAGACACGCTGGACTGGTCCACTAAGGACCCCGATGCGCTTTTTCAGAATACCGTTTCCATGCTAAGGCAGCGCGGCAAGGGCATAGTGCTGATGCACGACATACATCCCCAGAGCCGCACGGCCTCCAAGCGACTGCTGGGCTGGCTGGCGGAGAACGGCTTTAAAGTGGTTTCCCCCGACAGGCTGACCCAAGCTTTTAAGGGGGAGTAGTAACGGTATTATCTTTAATATGGGGTCCGAAACGGCGCCGTGCGGCGCCGTTTTTGTTTACACTCAAGGGCGGCGCGTGGACCGGAACGAAAAAACAGCGTCACGCACATAGTGCGCGCGCTTCCGGGTCTCGGCCTCAGCGCTACGCAAGCTTCGGCCTCCGGCACGGTTTTTCTTATCCGGTCCCCGCGCCGCCCCCCGGGAGCCATTCCGGCAAGCGGGGGTGTTTTTTTAGCAGAAATGCCCCGGATTTACTAAAATATGCGTAGACAGCGGTTCCGCGGGCCTTGGCTGATGAAAAAACTTACAATACAGGACGGCTCCGAGGTGTACTGGGACGGGCTGCATTACGACGCTTTCAACCTCCCGTACCAGGACGACTTTAAATTTTATCTCGCGGAAGCCAGGAAGGCCCGCGGCCCCGTGCTGGAGCTTGCCTGCGGTACGGGGCGGCTGACCATCCCTTTAAAGAAGGGAGGGGCGGACATAACGGGTCTGGACCTGGCCCTGCCCATGCTTGAAAGGGCGCGGTACAAGGCCCTGGCCGCCGGTTTGAAAATAAATTTCCTGCGCGGCGACGCCCGCAGGTTCCGGCTGCGCCGTAAATTCAAGCTGATCTTCATGGCGTTCAACTCCATGCAGCATTTTGGCCGCCGGGAGGACCTGGAGGGGCTGTTCGCCTCGGTAGCGCGCGCGCTGGCCCCGGGCGGAAGGTTTATTTTTGACGTTTTCAGCCCGGATCCCCGCTACCTGACGCGCGACCCGGAAGAACTGCTGCCTTTGGCCTATTACCCGGATCCCGCGGGCGGCGGCAAGGTGCTTGTAAATGAACAGTATTCCTATGATAAGGCGCTTCAGGTTTCCCGCATTACCTGGCATTACAGGCGTGAGGCTGACGGGCGCACCGTTAAAAAACGCCTGAACCTGCGCTGTTTTTTCCCCGAGGAACTGCTGGCCCTGGTGCATTATAACGGTTTCCGCGTGGTTCACCGCTACGGCGGTTTCAGGCGCGCCCCTTTCGGCCCCGGCTCGCGAAGCCAAGTCTTAATCTTGAAAAAACGCTCCTGATTTGCTATCCTTACCCTAATATGAATACTTATGAGTTAATGCTGATAATCAGCCCGCAGCTTTCAGACGCCGAAATCGGCGAGGCCGTTGACAAGGCCAAAAAGATTCTGACGGATGAAAAAGCCGAAGTGCTTGCCGAGGACAGGCTGGGCCGGAAGAAATTCGCCCACCCCGTCGGCAAAAATCGCGACGGTTTTTACGTCTACATGAAAGTAAAAGCCGGCCCCGAAAGTCTGAAGGTTATCAATCATAACCTGAAACTGCAGGAAACGCTGCTGCGCTCCATGATGATGAAGGCCGGCGCGGAACCTGTAAAGAAGGCCTGAGGTCCGGCGGTAAAATGGACATACGCATCCCGGAGCAGAACTGCGTTTTTATAGCCGGGCGTCTTACGCGTGATCCCGAGTTGCGCTTTACTCAGAAAGCTCAGGGAGTCAGTTCCTTCGACGTCGCGGTCAACCGCCGCTACAAGGACGCGGTTACCGGGGAATGGAAGGACGATACTACTTTTGTGCCTGTTACGGTGTGGGGGCCGATGGCCGAGCGCTGCAAAGAGAAGCTTAAAAAAGGCAGCCCGGTTTTTGTGGAAGGCCGCCTGACAGATTCGGAATATACCGACAAGACAGGCCAGAAACGAAAGTCCATGAAAGTTACCGCGCGCAGGGTGCAGTTTTTGGCCTACGGCGGGGCGGCGGCCGAGGGTGGGGAGACCGTCCGGCACGACGCGCAGCCCGGAACCGAACCTAAGGGGGACGTTTCAGGCATTGATGAAGTACCTTTTTAATATAAGGCAGGAGCAAAAAAATATGGAGAATAACGAATCAGCAGCACCCAAGCAGCCAGAGACCCCGCGCCCCCAGGCGGCGCCGATGCACCGCGAATCGGCCGGCCCGCGCCGCCCCGGAGGTGCGCGCAGGTTCGCACCCCGCCGTAAAGTCTGCAGGCTTTGCGCCGAACACATAGACCTGGTGGACTATAAACAGGCGCAGATAGTAAAGAATTTCTGCACCGACACCGGCAAGATACTTTCCCGCCGCATCACCGGCGCCTGCGCTAAGCACCAGCGCCAGATAATGAGGGCGGTAAAGATCAACCGCAACCTGTCCCTTATGCCCTACAGCGGCTGAGCCCTGGAGTTAAAATAATGAAAGTCATACTTAAAAAAGATATTACCAACCTCGGTCGTTCCGGAGAAATAAAGAACGTCCGCGACGGATACGCCCGCAACTTCCTTATGCCCCGCGGCCTGGTTGAAGTGGCTACCGAAGGCGCGATGAAGGCCTGGAAGAACAGCGCCGCCAAGCGCGTTAAGCGCGTAGAGGCGGAGGACGGGGCTCTTAAAGAACTCGCCAAGCGGGTCGGGGCCATTACCCTCTCTTTCTCCCGCCCTGTCTCCGAAGACGGGGTTATGTTCGGCTCTGTCGCCAAGAGCGATATTATAAAGAATCTCGCGGCGGCCGACATAGAGATCCACAAAGACATGATCCGCCTGCCGGCCTCTATAAAAGCCGTGGGCACCTTTGAAGTGGAAATAGTCCTCAAGCAGGATATCGCGGCCAAGATAAAGGTCGCGGTTTCGGCCCAGAGCAAGTAAAAATAAACCGGACGCAAAGGAGCGAAGGGGCAAAGGAACGGAGTTTTAAGGTAAGCCTTAGCTTTGTTCCTTTGCGTTTTTTTTCTCTTTATACCCGCCTGAAATATGACCTATAGCAAGGTTCCGCCTAATTCTTTGGAGGCCGAAATGGCCGTCCTTGGCGCCATGCTTATTGAGAAAGAGGCCATAGAAAGCGTAACCGAAATACTCCAGTCCAAGCATTTTTACAGTGATATCCACCGGAAGATCTACGATGCCATGCTGGACCTCCGCTCCCGTAATCTGCCCGTGGACGTGGTTACTCTTTCTGAAGAGTTGAAGAAATCCGGCAGGCTGGACGAGCTGGGCGGGCAAAAATATCTCGCCGATCTGATGGAAAAGGTCTCCACCGCGGCTCACACCCAGGCCTACGCGCAGATCGTAAAGGAAAAAGCCCTCCTGCGCGACCTTATCCGCGTTTCCACTATTATCGTGGAAAAATCTTTTGAAGGCGCCGAAGAAGTGGATAAAATAATGGATTTTGCGGAGGAGCAGGTGCTCGGCGTGGCGCAGAAAAATACGGACCACGGGTTCAGCCAGGCGGGGGAGCTGGCAACCGAAGTGCTGGGCCGCATAGAAAAGTATTACTCCGCCCACAACGCTATAACCGGGGTGCCCACGGGGTTTTCCCGGCTTGACGATATGACCGGCGGCCTGCAGAAATCGGACCTGATAATTCTGGCGGCCCGCCCCAGCCAGGGCAAGACCGCCATGGCGCTCAACATGGCCTACCACGCCTGCGTGGAGAAAAAAGTCCCGACGGCTTTTTTTTCCCTGGAAATGAACAAGTATTCCATCATGCAGCGCCTGATCTGTTCGGCCGCCCGCGCCAACCTGGGCGGGGTGCGCAAGGGCGTGCTGCCGCGCGAGATCTGGCCGCAGCTTACCCGCTATACCCACGAAGTTTCCGAAGCTCCGCTTTATATAGACGATTCTCCCGGCCTCGGCATCCTGGATATACGTAACCGCACGCGCAAACTAATGAGCCAGCTGAAGGCGGAGAATAAGACCCTCGGCCTGGTTGTCATAGACTACCTTCAGCTTATACGGGGCGCGGGGCGTTCCGAAAGCCGCCAGCAGGAGGTTTCGGAAATTTCGCGCCTGCTCAAAGACCTTGCCCGCAGCCTGGACCTGCCCGTAATGGCGCTGTCGCAGCTTAACCGCCGCAGCGAGGATAAGGCGCGCGAAGGCAACCGCCCCCAGCTTTCGGATCTGCGCGACTCAGGCTCCATTGAACAGGACGCGGACGTGGTCTGTCTTATCCACCGCCCTGAATATTATAACCACACCGACCCGAACCTTAAGAACAAGGCCATCCTGATAATAGCCAAGCAGCGCAACGGCCCCGTGGGCGACGTGGAGCTGGCTTTCTTCCACGAATTCACTAAATTCGAGAACCCGGTTATCTCCACCATGGAAGCGGTCCAGGAAGAGGCCGTTTACTAGGTTTAAAAAATGGCCACTATCCTGAGGCCAACCTGCGCCGAAATACGGTTTTCCGCTGTAAGGGTAAATCTTGAAAAAATAAAAAAAACAGCCGCGCCCGCGCGGCTGCTTTTTGTGGTGAAGGCGAACGCCTACGGGCATGGCGCCGCGCAGCTGGCGCGCTTGGCCGAGCGCGAGGGCCTGGCCTGGGGCTTCGGCGTCTCCTCGGTGGAAGAGGGCCTGGCGCTGCGCGGGGCCGGCATAAAGAGCCCGGTGCTGGTGCTGGGGAGCCTTTACCCTTTCGAAAGCTTCGTGGAGGCCATCAACGCGGACCTGATAGTGACCATCGCCAGCCTGGACGCCGCGCGCCAGGTGATAGAGGCGGCGCGCAGCCTTTCCAAAAAGGCCGTCTGCCACATGAAGCTGGAGACCGGTATGGGGCGCATAGGCGCGCGCCGGCCGTCCCTGCTTAAAATTTACGACGAGCTTTCCGCCTCCGGGAACGTTACGGTGGCCGGCATGTACACTCACCTGTCCAGCGCCGACTCCGACCCCGCCTACACCGCCGAACAGCTGGGGTATTTCAGAGAGACCGTGGCCGGCCTCAGGGAAAGGGGCGCCGGCAGTCTGACCTTCCACGCCGCCGCTTCCTGCGGGCTGCTCAATTACACGGAAAGCCGCTGGGACATGGTGCGCAGCGGTATAGCCGCTTACGGCCTGGCGGAAGGCTTTGAGCCGGCCCTGAAGTGGACGACGAAAATAGTCTTTATCAAGAACGTGCGCGAAGGCGCTTTTATAAGCTATAACAAATCTTTCAGGGCGGACAGGCCGATGAAGATAGCCACCATCCCCGTGGGCTACGCCGACGGCTACATCCGCAGGTTCTCGAACAAGGCCGACGTGCTGATAGGCGGCAAACGCTGCCGCGTTCTCGGCAACGTGACGATGGACATGACGATGGCGGACGTGACCGCGGTTAAGGACGCGTCCGTCGGGTCCGAGGCTGTGCTATTGGGCCGCCAGGGCGCCGAGGAAGTGACCGCGCAGGAACTGGCGGCGCTGGCCGAAACTATCACTTACGAAATAGTCACGCTGATATCGGCCCGGGTGCCGCGAGTTTACGTGGAATGAAAATCCGGATACTGGAATATATAGGTTGCGAATTCCTCGGCCTGGCCGAGGCCATGGGCGCCGCCGCGCTGATGCTGAAGTCCGTGGCCTTCTGGTTCTTCCGCGCCAAGTTCGAGCTCCGCGAAACCGCCAAGCAGGCGGTCAAGATCGGAGTGGATTCCCTGACCGTAACCGTGCTGACCAGCTTTTTCACCGGCATGGTGCTGGCCCTGCAGATGGGCCAGTCCATGAAAAATCTCTTCAACGAGCCGATGTATATCGGCACCATGGTGGCCTTCACCATGCTGAAGGAGCTGGGGCCGGTGCTGACCTCCGTGGTGGTGGCCGGCCGCGCGGGCGCCGTGGTCACCGCCGAGATCGGCACCATGCAGGTGACCGAGCAGATAGACGCGCTCTACACGCTGGGCACCAACCCGACGCGCTACCTGCTGGTGCCGCGCTATATCGCCTTCATGATCACGCTGCCGCTGCTCACGGTCTTCGCCGATTTCCTGGGCATACTCGGCGGCTGCCTTGTGGCCGTGGTGAAGCTTCGGGTGTCGCCGGCGGTCTATATGAACGATATTTTCACGTTCCTTTCCGTAAGCGATTTTATGCACGGTTTCCTTAAAACTTTTTTCTTCGCCTTCATGATCGCCACGGTGTCCTGCTATAAAGGGCTTAGGACCAAGGGCGGCGCCGAGGGTGTGGGCAAATCCACCACCGAGGCGGTGGTGGCCAGCATGGTGCTGGTCATGGTAATGGATTATTTTATAAGCGCAATTCTTGTGGCGGCGGGCATATGACGGGGTTCGCGCCGAACCTGGGGTCGCCCCCGCTCACCCGGGCAGCAGGAAGCCTTGCGCCGGTTCCCCCCGCCTTGGGAAATTATGGCGGGACACCACGCATAAACCGCATAGCGGTTTTGCGCGGCCCCGGCTCGGCGGTTTTGCCTGCGCAGAAAACCGCCTCCGCCCTTGCGGCCCGGCCGCGAAGCATATTATGCTTCGCTCTAAAGCCGGGCCTCGCCTTCCGCAACGGGTGCCCGGGGGCAGCCCCAGGCCCGGCTCTCCCTGTAGGCGGGGGGAATTTATGATAGAGATAAAAGACCTCAGTAAAGCCTTCTCCGGCCGGAAGATCCTCGACGGGATTACCGTGGACATCAGGGAGGGGGAGCTGTTCAGTGTTATAGGCCCCTCGGGCATGGGTAAGAGCACGTTCATCAAGTGCATCATCCGCCTGCTCAGGCCCGAGAGCGGGCAGATAATAGTGGACGGGCAGGATATCGCCTCCACGTCCAGCGAAACCACTCTTGCGCGCGTGCGGCGCAATTTCGGCTACCTCTTCCAGGAGGGGGCGCTTTTTGATTCTCTGACGGTCCTGGAGAACGTGTCTTTCGGCTTAAAGTACCTTACCGACAAGCCTAAAAGCGACTACCCGCGCATCGTTAAGGAGAAGCTGGCGCTGGTGGGGCTTAAGGACGTGGAGCACCTTAAACCTTCCGAACTTTCGGTGGGCATGAAGAAGCGCGTGTCGCTGGCCCGCTCCATCGCGGCCGAGCCCAAGTACATGCTTTACGACGAGCCCACTACCGGCCTTGACCCCGTTACTACCGGCATGGTAAAAGACCTGATAACGGACATGCGCGAGAAGCTCAAGATAACTTCCATAGTGGTCACGCACGACCTGAAGCTAGCCCTGGAGATCTCCAGCCGGGTGGCCATGCTTAACGGCGGTAAATTCGTGGAGGTGGGCGAGCCCGCCAAATTCCGCCGGTCCGAAAATAAAGAAGTTAAAGAATTCATGGAAATTTCGGACCTGTCCCGCAAATAAAAATTCCCGCCCCCGGCCCCGCTCCGGGGTTTCCGGCAGGCGGCCTTGCGCACCCGGACCGAGGAAACCCTTGCGTCGGTTTCCCCCGCCTGACTTTGATGGCGGGGCCCCTTTCCGCAACGGGTGCTCAGGGCCGCCTGCCGGACCCCCCCGGATTCACATCTTGTTATTATAATTGAATCGTGCCGCAGCGCTCCGCCCGGGCACATCGCTTAAAACTTATGTTTTCCCCTGTAAAAGAGGCCCTAAAATTGCTATTTTATATGCTGGTATATAATATAGATATCTATCGTTTTTCGGCGTTATAAGGATTTCATGAACGGTGAAGTAAAGGTCGGTTTATTCGTGCTGGTCGGTTCCGCGCTTTTCGGGACCGCCATTTTTCTGCTCGGGGACTATTCCTTCCAGCGCTATTATCCCGTTTACGCGGAATTCTCCGACGTGGCCGGCCTGCCGGACAAGGCCGTGGTCAAGCTTTCCGGGGTTGAAGCCGGCAAAATTAAAAGGATCTATCTCAAGGACGACAAGGTCATAGTCCAGCTGGCCGTCCTTGAGGGCGTTAAAATTTACCGGGACGCCCGGTTCCTTGTGGGCTCTACAAGCATGATAGGCTCCAAATTCCTGCAGATAGACCAGGGCACTCCCGGGGCGGGAGTGCTGGAAGCCGGCACGACCGTGCGCGGGGAAGAGATCATGCCGCTTGACCGGGCCGTCGCGCGCGCCGTGACCAGCCTTGAAGGCCTTATCAAAGACGTGCGCGGCGACGGTACCCTCGGGGGAAACCTTAACGATATACTAAAAAACCTGAAGGACGTCACGGCCAACGTCAACGAGCTGGTGGCTAACGGGCAGCCCCACGCCGAGAAAGCCATGGAGCGCCTGGATTCCATCACCGCCAAACTTGACGCCATGCTGACCAAAACCGACCTGATCGTGGACAAGATCAACAAGGGCGAAGGCGTAGCCGGCGCGCTGGTTTCCGACGTCAAGATGAAGGATAACGTCACCGCTACCCTCTCCAATCTCCGCGACGCCAGCGAATCGGCCAAGGTGGCGCTCGGGCGCGTCAACGGCTTCCACACCTACCTGAAATGGGACTTTAAGTATGAGCCGGAGGCAAGATCCTCCAAAAATGATTTCGGCCTGAAAATTTATCCCCGGCCCGGCCGCTATTACTACCTGGGCGCGGCCAACATGATCAACACCAAAGATATTAAAAAAGGCACCGACTACGAGACTATGAATACCGTGGACGCGCAACTTGGCTGGGAACTGAGCGCTTTTGACCTGTACGCCGGTATTCTGCACGGGTCGGGCGGGTCCGGCCTGCGCTGGAAGCCGTTCTATAATTCCAGCTGGGACCGTTTCAGCGTAATAGTAGAGGGCTCTGAATTCACGCGGAACCGCAGGATAAAAGGCAGGTTCTTTAACGATCCCCGTTATGATGTGGGCGTGGACCTGGCGTTCAACAAGTATATTTCCGCCGGGGTGCGCGTCAACGACCTGGCGGAGGTGAAGCGCGTCGATTACACCACGCGGCTTATCTTTGAGGACAAAGATATAGCTTACCTTTTCGGCTTCGCTACTCTGGGCTCGCTTAAAAAATAGCGATGCGCCCGTCGGGCCTTAAAAGATTCGCAGCTATGAAATTAAAGACCATTTACCGTTGCCAGCAGTGCGGACAGTCTTCGCCTAAATGGGCGGGGCAGTGCTCCGCCTGCGGCGGCTGGAACACCCTGGTGGAGGAAGCCGAGGAAGTCTTGACCAAGGCGGCCGCCAAGGCGCGCGGCCTTACCGATTTTTCCGAGCCGCCGGTTAAGCTTTCGGAGGCCCGGGCGATGAAGGCGGAACACGCGGCCACCGGGATAGCGGAGCTTGACCGGGCGCTGGGCGGGGGCCTGGTTAACGGCCAGGTGGTGCTGCTGGCGGGCCCGCCCGGCATAGGCAAGAGCACGCTGACGCTTGAAACCTGCACGGCGCTGGCCGCGGGGGCCTACGCCGGCAAAAAAGTTCTTTATGTCTCCGGCGAGGAGTCGCTTTCCCAAGTGGGTTCCCGCGCCGAGCGCCTTGGCGCCAAACCCGACAACGTCTATTTAATGTCCGAGACGAACCTGGCCCGCATTATCGACGAATTCCGGAGCCTGAAACCGGCGTTCCTGGTTATAGACTCGATACAGACCGTCTATCACCCTGATTTCGCGGGCAGCCCCGGCTCGGTGGGGCAGATAAGGGAATGCGCCTCGGAGCTGCTCAAGACCGTTAAAGCCGCCGGGGTGCCGCTTTTTCTGCTCGGCCACGTTACAAAAGAGGGATCGCTCGCGGGCCCGAAGGTTCTGGAGCACATAGTGGATACCGTGCTTTATTTTGACTCCGAGAAAAGCAACGTTTTCCGGGTGCTGCGGCCCCATAAGAACCGGTTCGGCCCGGTCGACGAGACCGGCATTTTCGAGATGACCGCCAAAGGCCTCCGTTCGGTGGAGGACGCCGGCGTGCTGCTTGCCGACTCCGACCGCGACAGGGCGCTGGCCGGCCGCGCCTTCGCCGTGGCGTTTGAGGGCGCGCGGCCGCTGCTCGCCGAAATACAGGCGCTGGCGGCGCAATCCTACCTGCCGTACCCGCGCCGCACCGTAACCGGCATAGACCTGAACCGCTCGCAGATGCTGATAGCCGCGCTTGAGAAGAACCTGGGGCTGCGCTTTGACGAGATGGACGTGTTCGCCTCGCTCGCCGGCGGCATAAAACTTAAGGACCCCGCCCTGGACCTGGCCTTCTGCGCGGCCCTGATAAGTTCCGCCCGTGACATCCCCCTGCCGCCCGATTGCGTTTTCCTGGGCGAAGTCGGCATACTCGCGCAGGTTTCCAGCCCGGGGTTCATGGATAGGCGTCTGGCCGAGGCCGCGCGCCTTGGTTTCAAAACGGCTTTTATCCCGCGGCTGCCTAAAAAGGACGAGGCGCGTTTTAAAACGCTTCGGCTTGAGGTGGTGCGTGATATGGGCGGGCTTTACGCCGCCCTTAAAAAATTAATTCCCGCTCAGGCGGGCAAACGAAAAGAATAAGGAGAGATTATGATGGTTTGGATCTTCAGGGCCGTGGCCCTAATCGGTACCCCGGTACTGACCTGGTTTACCGTTTCTAAGGACCTCAAAGGTTTGGCTTTTGGCGTGCTTATCGGCCTGGTGATAATCGGCGTGGAATATGTCTTTGAGAACGTAAGCCTGTTCTCCCTTATCATCGGCATCATCGGCGCGGTGGTCGGCGTAATCCTGTCCAAGCTTCTGGACTATACCGTGTTCCAGATAGGGAACGCCGACTTCAACGAGATCTGGCTAAAGTACACTTTTATTGTGAAATACGCGCTGGCGCTGCTGGGCGTCATGGTCAGTATAAAAAAAATACCCGAGCTGGATGACCTGGACAAGAACCTTCTCTCCCTGGGCAAGCGCGGCGGCAAGAACATGAAGGTGCTGGATTTGTCGGCTATCGTAGATGGGCGCGTGCTGGATATCTGCGACGCGCACTTTATAAACGGGGGCGTAATAACGCCGCGTTTCGTGGTGCAGGAGCTGCACGCCCTGTCCGAGTCGAACGAGCCTATCAACCGGGCTAAAGGCCGCCGGGGGCTTGATATACTGGCGCGCCTGCAGGAATCCCGCAATATCAAATTCCGGGTGATAGACCGGGATATCAAGAACGAGCCCGATAAACAGATGAAGCTGGTGGTGATAGCCAAGGAACTGGGCGCGTCCATAATTACCATTGATTTCAATATCAACAAACTGGCCGCGCTTGAGGACCTCACCGTGCTGAACGTGAACGACCTCACCGTAGCCCTGAAACCCGTGGTCCTGCCCGGGGAAGACATGTCCGTGTTCGTTATGAAGGACGGCAAGGAAAAAGAGCAGGGCGTGGGCTACCTGGACGACGGCACCATGATAGTGATAGAGGACGGCCGCGATTTCGTAGGCAAAAAAGTGGACGCCGTGGTGCAGTCCATACTGCAGACCTCCCAGGGCCGGATAATTTTCACCAGGGTAAAGGGCAAGTCCTCCCAGCCCGGGCCCAGGCAGCCGTAAACAAGCCCCCCGCGGGGCGCCGGGGGACGAAGGCCGAGGATGAAGAAAAATAACGGCGGCAATTTACAGGGCAGCGCCGAAGCCATAATACTTGCCGGCGGCTCCGGCGAGCGCATGGGCGGGGAGAAACAGTACCTGCCGCTGGCCGGGCGCCCCTTGATAGAATGGACGGTAGAGGCTTTTACCTCCAGCGGCCTTTTTTCCTCCGTGATCCTGGCGCTCAGCCCCGAAAATATTAAAAAACACTCCGCCGCCTGGGCGGCCGCCGGGGTTAAAACGGTGCCGGCGGGGGCCACCCGCACCGAGTCGCTCCGCAACGCTTTTGCACTGGTGCGGCCCGGGACGGCGCTGGTGGCTGTGCACGACGGCGCGCGGCCGCTCGCGGACAAGGGGCTGATAAAAGCCTGTCTTTTAAAAGCCGGGGAGGCCGGCGCCGCGGTGCCCGCTGTCCCCTTAAAGGATACCGTGAAAACGGTTTCGGCGGACGGCGCGGTTTTTGAGCATACCCCGGCGCGCGCCTCCCTGATGGCCGTGCAGACCCCGCAGTGCTATGTTAGAGGCGTGCTTGAAAGCATACTCGCCCGCTCGGCCCCCGGCCGGGATTACACGGACGAGTCCCAGGTGCTTGAACAACTGGGGATCAAGGCCGCGGTGGTGCCTTCGAGTTACCGCAACATTAAAATTACTACTCCCGAAGATCTTATTATAGCGGAGGCTTTTATGAAAGAAGAAAAACCTGTAATGGCGCGGACCAGGCCGCCCCTGGCGCGCACGGGTTTCGGCTACGACCTCCACCGCCTGGTGGAGGGCAGGCCGCTGATACTCGGCGGCGTTAAGATAGAGCATCCTAAGGGGCTGCTGGGCCACTCCGACGGGGACGTGCTGCTGCACTCCATCTGCGACGCGCTGCTCGGCTCCGTTTCGGCCGGGGAGATAGGCGTTTATTTTCCGCCCACGGACCTTACCATAATGGGTATCTCCAGCGTGGAAATAGCCGCTAAAACTCTTGAGATACTGGTTTCAAAGAAGGCCCGTATCATAAACATCGACGCCACCATAGTGGCCGAAGAGCCCAAGCTTAAGCCCCATTACGAAGCCATCCGCGACTCGGTGGCGAAGATACTTAACATGGACTGCGCCGACGTCAGCATTAAAGCAAAGAGCCGGGAAGGCCTTGGCGACATAGGCCACGGCGAGGCCATTGCCTGCTACGCCTCCGTGAGCGTGGTAAAGTGAGAACCCGGGGTAAACTGCTGCTGCCGCTGCTGCTGCCGGTTTTTATGTGTTCCTGCGCGGGTACCGGCCGCCCCCGGGCCCCGGGGGGATACGCCGCGGTGGTGGTTCAAAAGCGCACTTTTAAACTTGTAAAAACACCGGACCCGGAGCTTGAGGCCGCCCTGGCTGGCCTTCTTTCTTCCGGTTATGAGGCGGCTTTTAAAAGCGCGGGCGACGCTTCCGAAAACACCGGGTTTACCTATTCAATGTCGCCCAAGGGCGCCTCTTACCCGCTGTCGGAAATAGAGGTCTCCTGCCTGATGCGCGAAAAATACGCCAAGAGCAGGGGCCCGGAAATATGCGGGGAATTTTTCAGGGAAGTCGGGGTCCGGGTAAAGCGGGCCGTGGCCGGCAGACAATAAGGGCCAAAGGAAAAAGCATGGATTTCACCGTTTATAACACCCTTACCAGGCAAAAGGAAGTTTTTAAACCCATCAAGGCCGGCCAGGCCGGCATCTACACCTGCGGGCCGACCGTTTATCATTACGCCCATATCGGCAACATGCGCAGCTATATCGCGGAGGACGGCCTGGTGCGCGCGCTGCTCTTCCACGGCTGGAAAGTAAAGCGCGTGATGAATATCACCGACGTGGGGCACCTCACCTCCGACGCCGATTCCGGCGAGGACAAAATGGAGCTGGGCGCGCGCCGCGAGGGCAAGTCCGCCTGGGACGTGGCCAAGTTCTACACCGAGGCTTTTTTCAGGGATTACAAGGCGCTCAACTGCCTTATGCCCGATGTCGTCTGCCCGGCCACGGAATATATAGAAGAGATGATAGCCCTGCTGGCTGCCCTTGAAAAAAAAGGGTTTACCTACCGCATAAGCGACGGGATATATTTTGACACGTCCAAACTGCCGGACTACGGCAAGCTGGCCGGTAAGAGCCATATCGAAGGCATAAGGGAGGGAGCGCGCGTGGAGGCCAACGCCCAAAAGCGCCACCCCGCCGACTTCGCTCTGTGGAAATTTTCCGCGCCCGAAGAGAAGCGCCAGATGGAATGGGCTTCCCCCTGGGGTACGGGCTTTCCGGGTTGGCATATGGAATGCTCGGCCATGGCCATGAAGCATTTGGGCGAGACTATAGATATACACTGCGGCGGCGAGGACCACGTGGCCATCCACCACACTAACGAGATAGCCCAGTCCGAAGGGGCCACCGGCAAGACTTTCGCCAATTACTGGATGCATGTCCGCTTCCTGGTTACCGGGGACGCCGGCAAGATGTCCAAAAGCGCCGGCGGCTTCCTTACCACGGCCATGCTGCCGGAAAAAGGTTACGACCCGCTGGCTTACCGCTATTACTGCCTGCTGACGCATTACCGCAAGCAACTGGAGTTCAGCTGGGAAGCCCTGGAGGCCGCGGCCCGCGGCCTGGACGGGCTGCGCGCGCTGGCCGCGAAGGTCAGGGAGGAAGCCGGCGCTCCGGCGCCCGCCGCGCACCGCGAAGCCGGATATTTCAAGGCTTTCTCAGGGGCTCTCTGCGACGACCTGAACCTGCCCTCGGCGCTCGCCGTGCTGTGGGAGACGCTGAAAGACCATTCGGTGCCGGCCCCGCAGCGGCTCGCTTTCGCGCTGGCCGCGGACGAGGTGATGGCGCTGGATCTTTTTAAAGCCCAGGCCCGGGCCGCCCTGCCGGCGGAGCTCGCCGCGCTCGTAAGCGAGCGCGAAGCCGCCCGAAAAGCTAAAGATTTCAAGCGCTCCGACGAACTGCGCAAGGCGCTCGCCGACAAGGGCGTGCTGATAAAAGACACCCCGGCAGGCACCACCTGGGAACTGGCCCGCGGATGAAAAACCTGATCGCCTCCCTGCTGCTGCTGTTCGGCTTTTCTTCCGCGGCGCTGCGCGCGCAGGAAGTCTCCTCGCGCGCCTATACATTGAAGGACGGTTCAACCCTTACCTACGCGCGGCCGGGCTTCTGGCGCATCATGGGCGCCATGCCGGCGGACCTGGTTACTTTCACCAGGGACAGTTTTTCCACGGCTAACCTGCCGTGGCTGGGCGCGGTCGCCGGCTCCTCGCTGGTACTTATCCACTACGACCAGAAGATCTACGACGGCGTGCGCCGCGAAGGCAAAAAGCTGAACATCTCCGGCAAGGACAAGACGAAACCCTACCTTACCGTCAGAGGGGTCGCCGTCTTCCGCGGCCCCGGCGACTTAGGTTCAGGCCTGTATTTCATCGGCGACGGCTGGGTCACTATCGGCCTGTTCGGCTATTTCAAGACCGCCGGGTGGCTTAAGGACGACTGGCGCGCCTCCCAGACCGGCAACCAGCTGGCCTCGGGCCTTATCGCCACCGGGCTGGTGACCGAGCTTATGAAAAACGTGGCCGGCCGCGAAACCCCGGAGCGCTCTTCGGGCCAGGGCGGCGTATGGCGCATGTTCCCGGGGCTGGGCGAGTACGTAAAAAGCCGGCCCCGCTACGACGCCTTTCCTTCCGGCCACCTGGCCACCGCCGTGATGTCCATTACGGTCCTGGCGGCAAACTACCCGGACAACGCCTATCTCAAACCTGTCGGCTATACGCTGCTGGGGGGGCTGTGCTTCCAGATGATAAATAACGGCGTGCACTGGGCCGGCGACTACCCGCTGGGCATCGCCGTGGGCTACGGCATAGGCAAGGCGATCGCCTCCGGCGGCCGCACCGCGGCCCACGCCGGTCCCGCCGCCCCGGCCGTAAGTTTCGCGCCGTACCTGTCCCCCGGGGGCGCCTCAGGCGCGATGCTGACATACAGGTTTTAATTAACCTGAATCCTGCAGTTTAATATGGTTTTCGTTGATAAAATCAGGGAATAGAATTATGCTGCAGGATTCCCCGCACAGCGGGCCGAGGGCCCAGCGCTATGCGCGCCCGGCCCGAGGAGGTGTATTCCTCCCGGAGGGCGCCCGCTATGCGGGCGGAAAGTTGCAACTGCAACTTTCAGGTTAATTTTGTAAACTTATTTCAAGGTAGACGGGACCGGGAGAAAATAAATGGCTGACAACAACCAGGCGCCTTTTAAGTACGAGTGGTTCACGCTCGGCGACATCAACGGCTTCTTCGGGCTGATGTTCGACAACATGACCGTGCTTTCCTTCCTGGCCGGCATACTAATTTTCGCCTTCGGCTTCCCGGCGGAAATAGTTTATAAAAGAATGTTCCCCGGCACCGCTTTCGGCGTGCTGTTCGGCGACCTCGTTTATACCTGGATGGCTTTCCGCCTGGCCAGGCGCACCAATAATCCCAAAGTAACCGCCATGCCGCTCGGCCTGGATACCCCTTCAACCATCGGTATCGCGCTGGCCGTTCTTGGCCCCGCCTTCTTAAGCTTCAAAGCGCGCGGCATGGCGGAATACGACGCCGCCATGATGACCTGGTACCTTGGCATGGCCACCATGGTGCTTATCGGCATAGTAAAAGTAGCCTGCTCGTTCTTCGGCGGCTGGCTGCAGAAGATAATCCCCCAGGCGGGCCTGCTCGGGTCGCTGGCCGGTATAGGCCTGGCGCTTATCGCTTTCGGCCCGATACTTGAAATATTCGGCATGCCCGTAGTGGGTATGATAGCTTTCGGCCTTATCATCTACACGCTGATAGCCGGCATAAAGCTGCCCGGGAACTTCCCCGGCGTGCTGGGCGCGGTAGTATTCGGCACCGTCCTTTATTACATGATCGCCCCTTTTGGCTGGGCCGGCGGCCATTACCAGGGCCTAACCGCGCAGCTGCATTTCGGCCTGCCTATTCCCAACCTTGATTTCTTAAAGGGCATGGGTGAAGCAGTAAGGTACCTGCCTATCGCCATCCCCTTCGCCATCCTGACCGTGGTAGGCGGCATTAATGTAACCGAAAGCGCGCGCGTGGCCGGCGACGATTTTAATACCCGCGACATCCTGCTGACCGAAGCTATCGCCACGCTGGTGGCCGGCATCTGCGGCGGCGTGGCGCAGTCCACCCCGTATATCGGCCAGCCGGCTTACAAGGCCATGGGCAGCCGGGCGGGTTATACCCTGCTCACCGGTATTTTTATCGGTCTCGGCGGGTTTCTGGGTTATGTCGGGTTTATCGTGGAACTGATCCCGCGCGCCGTGATAGCGCCGATACTGGTGTTCGTGGGCCTGGATATTATGTGCCAGGCTTTCCACGCCTGCCCCCGGCGCCACGCGCCCGCCGTGGCGCTCGCCTTCTTCCCCACGGTGGCGCGCATGCTGCAGATAAAACTTTCCAACCCCGCCATGGTGTCGCCTGAGATCTTCAACAAGATGCTGGTGGCCGTGGACAAGGGCCTGCCCGAGCTGCAGGTAATAGTGGCGCTGGGCAACGGTTTCATACTGACCGGCATGCTTTGGGGCGCGTTCATGGCTAAGCTGATAGACCGCCAGGTGCGCGCCGCCGCGTTCTACCTGGGCGTCTGCGCCCTGCTTACCTTCTTCGGCATAATACATTCGGCCATCCCCGACGGGAATATGTACCTGCCGTGGACCCTGGCCTACCCGGCCAACCAGATCCCGTACCAGTTCACTGCGGGCTACCTGGCCCTGGCGGCGCTGTTCCTTGCGCTCTCCTTCTCCAAAGAAGTGAAGGAAGGCCAGGCGCCGGAGCATTATTGACAAAAGCGCTTTAGTATTTGGTAAAATACAGATGTACCTTTAGTTTGAAGTTCGTAATGGCATAAGCGGGCGTCGTACAGTGGTAGTACACGACCTTGCCAAGGTTGAGATGTGGGTCCGATTCCCATCGCCCGCTCCATATTTTTAAAGACCATCCCTACGGGATGGTCTTTTTTTATAAGTATCGGGCGATGGGAATTTCCTTATGGGGAGGCTCGCTAACGCTCGCATGTCGCCCGCTCCAAATTTATAAGAGGTTTCTCCGACGACAGTTCATTCCGAGCTGTCGGTTTTGTTTATATTTATAGGCGAATGATTTTAAATACCACTAAGTCATATGTGGGGATTTGTGCCCCAGCAGCTTCTGTGTGGAGGAGTAATTCACGAAGGCGTGTAACGGCATCAGCAGCGAATGTTGCAATAGCTACTGGCTACCGGGCGCCCATTATATAAGTGATTCTGTTTGTAATTGGCGGTTTTGGGGATAGGCCTTCGGACCTATTACCTGCTGGGCCTAAAGCAGATTGATTTTTGTCAACCAGCCTGATATAACTTACATAGGACCGGTGAAAATTATGAAAACCCTGACCATAGCCTTATTCGCGGCAATAATGTCCGTCCAAACCGCCAAGGCCGAAACCGTTCTTTCGCAGCTGCAGGCCTTAATTCCTGAAAGTTCCAGCGTGAACCTTTCAGGGGCTGATACCGGGCCGGCTTTAGCTACGGCCGACTTACGTAAGAGCGAAGATTCCAATATAGAGCCTCAGATCGCCAATTCCTTTGATTTTGACAGGAAAAAGGCGGCACAGCTTGCCGCGCTGGCCATAGAAAAAGAGAATGTCGGGTTGAACGGCAAGTGCTATAACGGGGTATGGAAGGACCTTATGGCCGCCGGTTTCACGGAAGACGCTGAAACCCCCGCCATTCCTAGCGGCAGCGCCTTTGAGTTCGCGGTCTGGGCCAAGAAGTACCCCGCCAGGCTTGAGAACTTTAAACTTAAGATCGTCCCCACGCCCGACAGCTATGAGGAAATACCTCTGGGCAGCATCGTGGTATACGCCCCCGGCTTTGTACACGCGAACGGTCCGGCCAGTTCCGCACACGGGCACATAGAGATAATTACCGCGAACGCGGGCGGAACTCTTTACGGCTGCAGCGACGGCTGCTGGACGGTCGGCGGCCACGGGAATATCCTGGCGACCCAGGAAGCAAAAGAACAAGTTGCCGTCCTTGTTCCTGTAAAATAAACTTAACCGCGCTGTACGCGGCAACAGGAAAAGAAAGCCAATACCTGTGCGGTCTGCCGGCTGAATCCCCGACATTTAAGTCCGCGCCCAAAACAGCCCGGATCTGCGACCCTCCGGACGGACAATGCCGGTCGGACCCGCTGGCTGCGCTATTTCCCGCAATACCTCTGCTTCAGCTGTTTTTCAAAGCCTTCAAAGTCGCGGTTGTTGTTAAGCAGCTCGGTAAAACGCATCCTCTCCTGGTCCATGGCTATGCCGACGGCCAGGCCGTATTCGTAATCGCGCAGGGAGGAGCCTTCGGGGGCGTCCTTGGCGCAGATATCCCCGGGCTTAAACTGGTCCGCGCTGCCGGAGATGCGCTCCGCGTAGCCGGCTATTTCCCAGTCTTTCTCAAACAGGTAGGTAAGAGCTTCCAGTTTGCGCCTGGCCAGTTCGCGGGCCGCGGCGCCGGCTATAACCTGGTTCAGAAAGCGGTATTCCTGTTCCCCGGTCGCTATCCGGATCTTATCCTCTTTAAAATCCCCCGGCGCCAAAAAAATGCCGCCGTTAACCGGGTTCACCCGGGAGTACTCTCCCGGCGCGAAAGGGGAAAAAAAGTGCAGCTCACCCGGCCCGGCGGTCAGGTAGACCGTGAATCTGGCGTCCGGGGAAAATAATTCCGAAGTAGAGATCCTGTCAAAAGCCCTGTCCAGCACGGCGGCGGTTTCGGGGGGCAGGGCGCCCCTGGCCCTGAGCGTGAAGCATTTGTAATCCAGGCTTTCGCCGTAGTACAGGCCGGGTTTCGTGAGGAGCAGCCAATAGCCCCCCGCCGCCAACAGCACAAGGAAAATAATTTTTTTCATATCACTAATGGAGCCTCCCTAGGCTATCTTGCCGTCCACGCCGAAGATATAAGCTATAAGCGCGGCGCGCGCCCACATGCCGTTGCGCTCCTGGCGCCAGTAAACGGCCCGCGGGTCCTCGTCCACTGACAGTTCAATCTCGTGGCGGCGCGGCAGCGGGTGCATGATCACGCAGGTTTTCTTTATGTCGTTTAGGTTCGCGGCCTTGAAGTAGAAGGGGGAATAATCCACCGCCTTTGATTCGCCGTTCTTGTCGTGCTCGTCCTGTATGCGGGTCATGTAGATAGCGTCGGCGGTCTTCATGACGCCCCTGAAATCCTCGGTTTCGGTGAAGGGTATCTGGTGGCGCTTTAAAAAATCCAGGATATCAGCCTCCATGCGGAACTCCTTAGGCGACACAAAAGTGAGGCGGACGTTCTTGTAATTCTTCATCAGGTAGCTGAGCGAGCGCACGGTGCGGCCGCGCTTCAGGTCCCCTACCATTACAATATGTTTATTGTCCACGTTACCGTCAAAACTGCGGTGCAGCGTGTACATATCAAGCAAAGCCTGCGTGGGGTGCTGGTCCTTGCCGGAGCCGCCGTTTACTATTGGCACCGGGCGGCCGGTGCGGTTCATCAGCCAGGCGGTCTTCTCTACGAAGCCGGGAGCCGGGTGGCGCATTATTATCATGTCCACGTAGCTTGAAAAAGTGCGCACGGTGTCTTCCGGCGTCTCGCCTTTCACTTCGGAAGAAGTGGAGGTGTCGCGTATTTCGGAGGTCTTTACGCCGAGTACGTGGGCGGCGTTAAGAAAAGACATGAACGTGCGGGTGGAGGGCTGCACAAAGTAAAGCATGGCGCGCTTGTCGGAGAGCAGGCTGCCCACGTGGTCGGCGCCGTCTTTTGTGCCGGTAACGGCGCGCAGGGCGTCGGCGGTCTTAAAGAGGTGTTCCAGCAGTTCGCGGTTCAGCTGCTGGGCGAAGAGGCAGTCGTAGAGGCGGCCGGTATTTGAAAAATACGGGATCTTTTCGGAAATGGGGCGGAGATAAAAGTTCTCCCAGTCCGGCTGCACGCTGGTCATGGCTTTTGTTCTTTGCATTTCTGCTCCTTTTTTTATTTAGCGCACCGCTCCGGCGGTTACTGGCTCTTTTTTACCAGGTCTATTAAAACCAGCTGGCGGCTGCGGTCTATTTTCACTTTGGCAACAACGGAGCCGGAGCGGGCGTCTTTTAGCGGATTATTTTCGTTGAGGTAAAAACGCTCTATGCCGTAGCGCGCGGAAGAGCGGCCGTTGAAGCCCCCGTAGGCGGAGGCTTTGGCCCAAAGCCCGTCTTCGGGTGCCGTCCTGGCGCAATCCACGGCTTCGTAAACAGTAACCTCGCCTTGGGCGGTCCTGGCGGTCCTGCCCCTTCCCTCCAGTTTAACGTAAAAAGTGCTCCAGGTTCCTGTTTTCAGCGCCTCCTCGCAGGAGCCGGCCTGCGGGTTGGTTATATCATAGTTGAGCGCCACGAAAGTGCCGCTGAGCAGGTCGCGCGGGTCCACCGGCTGGGTCTCCAGGTAGAACTCCCCGGCCGCGGTGTTTTTAGAGGACAGCAGCCAGCCGCCCCAGGCTATAAAAATGAACAGCTGCGCCGCCAGTACTATCCTTAATTTTTTCATTTCTGTGCCGCCTCCGTGCCGGGGGCCGCGTTCGCTATGCGGCCGATAAGCGCCTTGCGCCCGCGGTTTATGAAATAAGCCAGGGCCGCGAAGGCCAGCCCGGTCATGATGAAAGCCTCGCCGCTCATGAGCAGGCTGCCGAAAAGGTCGACGAAACGGGTTATAGCCGTAAGGGTTATCACAAGTACGCCGCGGTTGATGGCTTTTTCATCGGAATTTTCCGAGCCGCTCACTATGGAGCCGGCGCCGTAGGCGATAAGTATAAAATTAGCTATCCCGGCCAGCAGCTTGGTCTGCGTTTCCACGGAGTTGAAGAGGAGGAAAGCGCAGAGGATGGAAGCTGCCAGCAGGGCCTTGGAGATATAGCCCTCCAACTTGCCTCCGGGCAGCAACCGCGTTTCGCGCAGCAGCAGCGTTATCAGCGCGCCGGCGAAGGCCAGCCAGGTTATGGCGGCGCCGTACGCAGTGTCGGAACCGGGACTCATACAGGAGGACGTGCGGTGATGCCAGAAAAAGGTCAAGGTGTAAACCGCGGCTATCCAGACCTTAAGAGGAAGGCCGGTATTTACCTCGTCTTTCCGGCTGCCCCAGGCCAGCCACAGCACCGCCAGCGACATGCCGGCCAGCAGCATGAAAGCTTCGGAGCGTACCCTTATGGCCGTGTCTAAGACCAGCATAAAAAACAGCCAGGTGGCCGCGGCGCCGAGCGGCAGACCGAGTTTTTTGCCGGGGTAGATGAAGACGCCGGCGGCCAGCACTGCCAGGGCCAGCGCCCAGTGCCAGGCGGGCTGCGCGGCCTGGCTATAGCGCGCCGTCAAAGACAGTATGTTCGTGGATCCCGGCGTGCCCCAGTAAAGCACCGCGAAAAGCAGCACGGAACAGAGATAAGCGGCTATAGGTCTTTTAGAAAAAAGGGCCAGCGGAAGCGAGAGGGCGGCCCAAGCCAGGTAAGGGCGCACCGGGTCGCCGCTCAGGTTGAAGATCTGGGCGTAAAGCCCTATGCCCAGGACCGGCATGAAGAACCAGAGCGTCTCCAGCGAGATGGCCGCGGAATTATTTTCCTGCAGGCGTATCGCGGCTTCGGCCGCGCCGGCAAAAAGAATAAGGAAAGCGCCCATTTTTGCCATGGAGCCTATTTTGTCCCAGTTATGGGCGGCTACAAGTATTATACCGAGCGCGATGAAAAGCCCCGCCGCGGCGGAGATCCAGTGCGTGGCCTTAAAAGAAGCGAAGACACGGCCGGCGTAGGAACGTTCCCACACTTTATCCGCCTGCTCGGAGGTAATTATGCCGGCGGCGGCCGCCTGCGCTAGGTCGGTTTTTAATTTTTTATAGTATGAAGCCATAATTTTTATCCCCGAAAGTAATTATATTATAACTGAAGGCAGGTGCTTAATAAAACATGGCGCTTAAACTTCCTGCGGCCACATCTCAGGGATTATTAGAAGACGGGGGATACGTCTCAAAACTTGTATAAAATGAGACGTAGCCATGAGGGCTGCGGGTGTAAAAGCGGCGGAAATACCCGGTTGGCCGGCTATCTGCCGGAAGAAGATAAGAATGGTATGTTTCGGTAAGTCGAATATTCCGAAACCTTCTTCATCGGGCCGATAACGGTGCTGAGGAATTTATATTTAATTTTAATTCTGCGCGCGCGGAAAAGAATTTTTTTTCGGCAGAATTTTTTAA
>JAVHRY010000131.1:0-26842 GCA_036171915.1 Elusimicrobiales bacterium
CCTTTGCGGAAGGGGGGCCCCCGCCCGGCGGGGGGAAACCGGCGCAAGGGTTTCCGAAGCTATGCTAGTGCCGTATCAAGAGCTATGCTCATAGAACGGCCATCTTCCAGGGTTCGCGGGGCAAGCCCCCGGTCAGCCCTCCACTTGGGTGGTTATAATTAAATGTTGAACGTTTTGGCAACAATCCTGTAATAAGGTAAAGATACAATTATATTGTCATGCGTAAACCTGTTTTAATATTTATCCTGCTTGCGCTGGCCGCCTCCGCGGCCTTGGCGCAGCAGCCCCCGGCCGCTTCCCCGCCGGATTCCATGAGCGCTTCACTTATGGAAAGACAGGATTCCCTGCGCCGCGAGACGGAAACCAAGATAAAGAGCGAGATCCTGGATCCCATCCTCGGCCCTAACAAGTCTTTCGTTTTCGCGGACGTAGAGCTGGAGGTTATTTCGAAGAAGGCCGAGCAGAACAAGGAGGGCGTCGGCATTATCCAGAAGTATAAGGAAAAACCCGCTTCCCAGGGCGGCGGCGACACGGATTTCATATTGCCCGGCATCCCCAAGCCCAAGTCGGTGCTGGGGGGGGACAATAAAAGGCCGGAGGCCGCTCAGGGGCAGCAGGCCCAGCAGGCCAAAGGTGTGCAGGAAATACGCTACGGGCTGGAGACGGAAATAACCCGCTTCCAGCTGACCGTCATTCACGACGAAACCCTGCCTAAGGACTCGGTCAGGCTGGCGCGCGACCGCGTGGACGATTTCCTGCTGCGCTACAAGATCCACAACAAGGACGCCCCCACGGTTATCTTCAAACCGACCAAATTCAAGAGCTATAATATCCTTGACGACCTGAAGCGCCCCGGGGTGTACCTGCCGCTGCTTTACGCGCTGCTTTTCCTCATCCTGCTGCTGTTCCTGTTCGGGCCGCTCTGGGGTTTTTTCCGCAAGTATATAAAGGCCCTGCTCGCCAAGCCCGGCGCCGAGGTGAATATTGAGGATAAGAGGGAGGAGGGGGGCGGCGAAGGGGAGGGGAAAGATGAGACCGAAGGTCACCAGAACATAGACATGAATTTTCTTCAGAAAGAGGCGGAGGCGAAGGAAGACGAGGACGAGCTTATGAAAAAATTTGAGCCTTTCACCTATATCAACGAGGAGAACCTGAAGCGGCTTATCTACCTGTTCCTGCTCCGGAAGGAGGACCCCTGGGTGATAGCCGTGGTCCTGAGCTACATTAAGCCCGACCTCTCGCGCCAGGCGCTGTCCATGCTGCCGGTGGAGATGCAGTCCCGCGTAGCGCTGGAGGCGCTGACCGTGCGCCAGGCCACCCGCGAGCAGATAGACGCCATAGACAAAGACATACGCGAAAACGTGGACTTCGTGATGGGCGGCATCGAGCGCCTGTCGAAGATGCTGGAAGATTCCGACCCCGCCACCCGCAAGAACATCATAGAGTACCTCAAGACCCAGAAGCCGGACATCTACGAGAAGGTAAAGCGCATAGTGCTGATGTTCGAGGATATAGTCACTTTCCCGGACCGCGACATGCAGTCCATCATCCGCAACCTCAACAACGAGGACGTGGCCAAGGCGCTGGCCAAGGCGGATCCCGCCATCGTCAACAAGTTCTTCGCCAATATGTCGCAGGGCGCGGTCAACGCCGTAAAGGAGATCATAGAGTACTCGGGCGAGGTAACGCCCATCCAGCAGGACGAGGCCCAGGTAAAGATCCTGGACGCCATCAAGGCCCTGGAAGCCGAGGGCAAGATCAACGTGCGCAAGGGCAACTCTCAGGAGATCTATATTATAGACGGCGCCGAGATGTCCTCCGGCGACGAGCGCCGGCGTAAATTCGAGAGCATGGCCGCGCCTAAAGAGGAAGCGCCGGCCGGGCCTGCCCCGGAGGCTGCGGCGCAGGCGGCGCAGTACCTGGCCGCTGGCGCCGACCTTTACAACCAGGGGAAACTGCAGGAAAGCCTGCAGTATCTTGAATACGCCTCTACGGTTAACGCCGGTGACGCGCAGGTCTGGCAGTACCTGGGGGCCGCGTATTACGGCCTTCAGCGCGTGGACGACGCCGTGGCCGCCTATGAAAAATACGCCGCCCTTTCCGGAGACCCCGCCGCCTCCGAGTGGCTGGCCGGCTTCAAGGCCCAGGTGGGCAGGTAAACAGCCTTTTAACATTTGCGTAACTTAATTGAAACCGGATTTCCTTAGAATATACATAGCAGGCTGAATTTTACGGTAACTATATATGGACGACAGGGATAAAAAAATTTCAAAACCCGGCATGCCGCCTCTTCCGCCCGGCTTCCCCAGGCTCGGCGCGCCCCAGCTGCCGCAGGGCGGCAAACCTTCCCTGCCCGGCGCCCCGCAGCTGCCTTCTTTCTCCCAGGTCCCCGCCGCGCCCCAGTTCCCCCAGGCCGCCGCCCCCGTGCGCGACACCGCCGCCGAGGACGCGCTGAAAGCGGAGAAGGATAAACTGGAAACCAAGATCTCGGACATGGAGAAGCTCCTGTCCCAGGAAAAAGAGAAAGCGCTGCTCGCCACCCTGAAGAACCAGCAGGACGAAGCCCTTTCTTCGCGCGTGGAATCGTCCCTCAAGGACATACAGGAGAAGATGCGCCGCGACCGCCGCGACAACGAGGTGGAGGAAGAGCGGATAACCCTCAAGGGCAAGATCCGGGAGATGGAGACCCGCCTGGCGCAGGAGCGCGAAACCTGGATGCAGACCCTCAAGAGCCAGGTTAACGAGCGCGAGACCCAGGGGCGCGACGTGGAAGGCCACTTTATCTCCCGCCTGCAGGAAATGGAGCGCCGCTGGCTGGACGAGAAAGCCCAGTGGCAGAAAGAAATTTCAACCCGCGAAGCTACCATTAATTCGCTGAAGTACGCCGATGTTAAACTGCGCGAAATGGAAGACGAATTCCGCCGGGTGTCCATGGAAAAAGAGATGACCGAGCGGGAAGCCTCCAGGCTCCGCGACGAAGTGGCCCGCGCCGAGCGCGAAAAGGCCTCCATAGAGTCCTATATCAAGATCATTCCCGAAAAGGAACGCGAACTGGCCGAGCTTAAATCGGACAATGCCGTCCTCCGCGGGCGCGAAGAGAACTACCGGCTGGAAGGCAAGCACCGCGATGAGAAGCATAATTTTGAGATCGAGAAACTGCAGCAGGAGGTAGGCCGGCTGCAGGCGGACCTGGGCTCCATCTCCGACCGCAAGAACGGGGAAAAGAACGAAGAGCTGAAAAAACTGCAGATGCATTTCGAGTTTCAGCTGCAGGAAAAAGAAAAAGTCATAGCGGACGTTTCCGGAGAGAAGATCCGCGCCATGTCGGAGCTGGTCAAGATGAAGGGTTTTATCGGCCGGGTGCAGGCTATCAACGCCGTGCTTGAAAAAGAGCGCGGCCAGCTGAAGCTTGAAAAAATGCAGCTGGCGCAGAACATGGCCGCGCTGCTTGAGGATGTAAAGCGCCTGAAGCACGAGGGGGATTTTATAAAGGGCGCCCGCCAGGCGGAGCTGGAGTCGCAGGCCGCTTCTTACAAAGCGGAGGCCGACCGGGCTAAGTCCGAGTATGGTGCCCGGCTCTCCGCCCTGCACGCGGACGAGGTCTCAAAACTCGCCGCCTCCCACCAGGCGGAAATCGCCAGGCTGTCCGCGGACAGCCAGGCGGAGCTCGCCAGGCTGTCCGCGGAGCGTCAGGCGGAAATGGACGCCAAGATCTCACAGCTGCGCGTTAAATATGAATCCGCCGCCGAAGCGGAGAAAGGCGCGCTCAGGCGCGAACTAGAGGAGAGTTATGGCTCCCAGTTAAAAGAAGCCAGAAGCGCGCTTGCCGCCGCGCAGGACGCCTCTTTGAAGGCCGAGGCGGAAGCCCGCCGGCTCGCCTCCTCGTCCAGTAATTCCGAGTCCGCTCTGGCAGAGAAGACCCGGGATTACGAGGCGCGCCTCGCCATGACCGCGCTTCAGCTCTCGGCCGTTTCCTCGCAGAAGGCGGAGGCGGAAAAATACGCTCAGGCCGCCCGGGCCGAGATCCAGCGCCTGGCCTCCGAGCAGGCCGCCGCCCGCATGGAGCTCGCCGCCCTTTCTTCGTGGAAAACCGCCGCCGGCGCGGAGCTGCCTAAATTAAAAGAAGACCTGCGCCTGGAAAGCGAAAACCGCGCCCGCTTTGAATCGGAACTCCTGTACCTTAAGCAGAAGGCGCAGCAGCTGGAACTGAAGGCGCAGGAAAGCGCCGCGGCCTTGGACGCCGAGCGGTCCGGACTCCAGGCCTCCCTGGCGGCGCAGCAGGCCAGGGATTCCGCGCGCATAGCCGAACTTTCAGCGGAGCTTGCAAAATACAAGATCATGGAATCCTCGTTCGCGGACAGGTTTAAGTGGGCGATCAAGGGTAAAAAGAGCGAATAGCGCGCGGGCGAAACAGGGGAACCGGCGGAAGCGCGGACCTTTTATATTCTCCCCTGATCCGCCGCTTCGCTATTCGCTAATCCCCGCCCCCTTAAAGTATAATTACTCTGATGATAAAGCTTGAAAAACTCAACGGGACGCTCGTGGTGGTTAACGCCGAGCTTATTGAAAGCGTGGAGGCCGCCCCCGATACCGTAATTAGTCTCGCCACCGGCAACAGGTTTATAGTAAAGGACCCGGTTGACGCGGTTATAGCTAAAGTCGTTGAGTATAAAAAGAAAGTCTACGCGGAGCGTAAATGCGTTAACCCTCTCGAGGGATTTGAAAAGAGGTAAAAGCGGGGTTGTGGCTTTTGTTTTTCAAGCTTCTGACTTAGGCCTTCCCGGAGAATTTACATGGATATAGCTACTTTCAGCGGCATAATAGTCTTCATGGGCTTCGTTTTCGGGGCCATCTACCTCGGCGAGGGCATGGCCGGCTTCAAGCCTTTTATGAACGTAGAGGCTTTCCTGATAGTCATGGGCGGCACCTTCTGCGCCCTGCTGGTCAATTTCCCGCTTTCTTCGGTAATAGGGGTAACCAAGGTGCTGAAAAAGGTCCTCTCTTCCAAGGGCGAGGACACCTCTAAGCTTGTTTCCACTTTCGTGTCGCTGTCACAGAAGGCCAAAAAGGAAGGTTTTTTAGCCCTGGAAGCCGATGCTAAAGCCATAGATAACGATTTTTTAAAGCGCGGAGTACAACTGGTCATAGACGGGGCGGACCACGAGTTCATCCGCAACATGCTTGAAACGGAGATCGACTTTATAAGGGAGCGCCATAAGGCGGGCCGCGAGATCTTCAACGCGCTGGGCACCTACGCCCCTGCCTTCGGCATCATCGGCACCGTGCTGGGCATGATCATGATGCTCTCCTCCATCGACGACGTGGCCCAGGTGCCGCGCCGCATGGCCCTGGCCCTTGCGGCCGCGTTCTACGGCCTGGGCTCGGGCTACTGGCTTTTCATGCCCATGTCCGGCAAGCTTAAGCACCGTTCCGAAGAAGAACTCTTCGTGAAAGAGATCATCATCCGCGGCGTGCTGCTGCTGCAGAGCGGCGCCACCCCGAGCGTGGTAGAGGCCAACCTTAAGGCCTACCTGGAGCCTGAAAAGCGCAAGACCGTAACTAAAGAAGGCGCACCGGCCTGACCTGCCGGAAGCTGGGAAAAGGACCAAATTTATGCGGGGAAGAGTTAAAGGCATGATACCGGAGGACGACAAAAGGGTCGCCCCTATGGGGGAGCCGGCGCCCCCGTGGATGGTCAATTACGCTGACCTCATGACGGAGATGGTCTGCTTCTTCGTCATCCTGTACGCCCTCTCCGCCGCTCTGAATAAGGATATGCAGAAGGCCCAGCAGGAAGTGCAGGAAATGATAAAAGAGGGCAAAATGCAGGGCCAGGTGGCCATGGACAAAGAGGGGATGCGCATCACCCTGGAGGAAAACAGCCAGGTTTCCTTTTTTGAGAGCGGCAAGGCCGACCTTACCGACCCCATGAAGGTGCAGATGGACAAGCTGGCCCCGATCCTTTTCAAGCTTTCCCGGAAGCATGACGTTATCGTGGAGGGCCATACCGACAATATCCCGATAGCCACAAAACAGTACGCTTCCAACTGGGAGCTTTCCTCCGCCCGCGCCACCAGCGTAGTAAAGTTCCTGCTCGCCGCCAATTTTAACCCCAAACACCTGGCCGCCGTCGGTTACGGCGAGCATCATCCCATAGTCCCTAACGACACGGAAACGAACCGTAAAAAGAACCGCCGGGTGGTGTTCTTTATTAAAAATAACCCGTACCCGGACGCTCCGTCCGCGGGCCCGCCGGCCGCCGGCAAGGCCGGGCTTAAACCGCCGGAACTAACGGCCCAGCCTCCGGCCCCGCCGGAGAACGCTCCCGCCCCTGCGGAAGAAGCGCCGGCTTCCGGGGCCGCTCCGGCCGCGCAGGAAGCTCCCGCTCCGGAAGGACAGTGACGGCCCGGTAAAAGATATGAAAAAAATAAATTTTAAATTCATCTCCCTGCCTCTGCTGTGTGCGGTCCTTGCCGGCTGCGGCGGACTTAAAAGTCTTAAAGTGGTGGACTATACGGACCAGCGCGTGGGGGACCTGTCGCTTACTAAAAAAGTAACCGGCAAGCGCGAGTTCCTGTTTTTCTCCACCACCAAGATGGGGATATTCCTGGAGGGTAACTTGCAGGGGATAATAACGGATTACAAAGGCAACCCTATAGAAGGGGTTACCGTAAAAGTAGTCCCCGACTCCGGCAAATCCAAAACCGGGGCCGGAGAAGGCGCCGACGAGTTCGCAGGGGCCGAGGAGAACGCCAGCGCCGCCATAAACCTTTCCTTCGCGCCCGGCATAAGCGATACCATGGGCCTCTATAAGATACATTTTTCACTGCCCGTGGTGGACACCGAGGTGGACGTGCGCGGCAAGCTGGTTTATAACCCGGGCTGGGACCAGCAGAAGCTGAATCTGGGCAAAGCCTACGAGCCGCAGCTTAAAGAAACCCCTTTCCGGCTTTATTACAGCCTGGATTCCGGGTTCCTGGCTTTCGCCGAAGGCGTGCGAAAGATCATAGTAGAGCCCGTAGGTGAAGGGAAGGGCCGCATGCAGAGCCTGCCCGGTTCCAAGCCGCCCGAACAGGCGAAGCCTGCCGCCGCCGAAGGCGCGCAGCCCGCCGGCAAAGCTGAAGACGACCTGTTCAAAGGTTTTGATTTCGGCCAGTAAAAATAGCGCCGCGGTTTTGGCCGGACGGCGGGGCAGGTTAGCTGCCCCGCTCTTTTATTGACAGGGCTTTGGACCTGGACCGTGGTCCGGCCGGGGGCTGCCCCGCGCACCCGTTGCGGAAAGGAGGCTCCAGCCGCAGCGGCTGGAGGGAAACCGACGCAAGGGTTTCCTCGGCCCGGGTGCTAGGGGCAGCCCCCGGCCGGACCTTTAGCCGCCGGCAAAAATACTAAAATACATTTATGAAGAAAGTAGTTGTCGCTATGTCCGGCGGGGTTGACTCCTCCGTCACCGCGGCCCTGCTGAAAAAAGAGGGTTTCGAAGTGGTGGGCGTGACGCTGCGGCTTTTTGAGGAACAGCGCGGCGCTGTAAAATGCTGCGGCGGGGCGGACAGCGCCGCCAAGGCCAGGGCTTCCGCGCAGGCGGTCGGCATACGCCACTATTTCAAGAACGCGCAGGGCCTCTTCTCAAAGACCGTAATAGACGATTTCGTCGGCGGCTACCTGGCCGGCTCAACCCCGAACCCCTGCGTGGAGTGCAACCGCCACCTGAAATTTTCCTACCTTTTCGACCTGGCCCGCTCCATGGGCGCGGACTACCTCGCCACCGGGCATTACTCGATTATTAAACAAGAGGCGGGGGAGTACGGGCTTTACCGCGGGGCGGACCCGCTCAAAGACCAGAGCTATTTTTTGTACTGTCTTAAAAAGGAACAGCTGGATAAACTGCTGTTCCCGCTTGGCGGCCTGACAAAAAAAGAAGTGCGCCGCATAGCCGCCGGGTTCTCCCTGCCTTCCGCTTCTGAGCCTGAATCCAACGATATCTGCTTTGTCACCGAAGGGAATTACGATTCCTACCTTAAAAAATACGCCGGCATAAAATCCAGGCCGGGCTATATACTGGATATGGCGGGCAAGCGCATAGGGAAACATAGCGGTTTCTTTCATTTTACCGTCGGCCAGCGCCGCGGCACCGGGGTTTACGGAGGTACCAGGCTTTATGTTACCGAGATAAGGCCGGAGTCCAACGAGGTTGTACTGGGCCCGCTTGCCGCCGCGCACAGTTCCGCTTTCGCCATGCGCGGCATTAACTGGCTGGCCGGCCCGCCCGGGCGGGAGTTTCTCTCCAGCGTGCAGATACGCTACCGTCATAAACCCGCCGCCTGCAAGGTCAGGGTCCTGGCGGGGGGCATGGCCGAGGTTAGCCTGGCCGAGCCGCAGTTCGCCCTGGCCGCCGGTCAGTCGGCGGTGTTTTACGACAAGGACAGGGTGCTGGGCGGGGGGATAATAGCCGCCGGAAAGCGGGAAGCGTAAAGCGGAAAGAGCCGCAGGCAAGCCTGCCCTCCCGAACTCTTAACGCTTTGCGCTCCGCGCTTTACGAAAGTATAATATAGTTATGAGAAAAACGACCGTCGGAGTTATTTTCGGGGGGAAGTCTCCAGAGCACGAGGTTTCTATAGAGTCGGCCAAGACCGTTTGCGCTAAACTCGGGAAAGCCGGTTTTAAGGCGTTGCCCATTTACGCGCCGCGCAAGGGAGGCTGGCGGCTGCCGGCGCTTAAAGATCTACTGGCCGGGCGTCCGCTTAAAGGCCCGGCAATAGAGCCTTCACTTTCAGGCGGCTGCTTCGTCAAGAAAAACGGCAGCCGTGTGCGGCCCGAAGCTCTTTTTCCCATAATACACGGTTCCACCGGGGAGGACGGCGTGCTCCAGGGCCTGCTTGAACTGCTCGGCATCCCCTATACCGGCTGCGGGGTAACCGCTTCCGCCGTGGGCATGGATAAGGTTATTTCAAAGGAACTGGCCGCTCTTGACGGCGTGCCGGTACTGCCGCATGTCGTTATTCGCGCCCACGAGCGCGGTGCCATGGCCCCGCTGCTGAGAAAAGCGCTTAAGCTGGGCTGCCCGCTTTTTGTAAAACCGGTAGCACAGGGGTCCTCGGTAGGCGTCACAAAGGTTAAAAATGCCGCGGGCCTGCGCCCGGCCGTAATTAACGCGTTCCGTTTTGATACGGCGGTAATGGTGGAGAAAGGCGTGGACCGCGCGCGGGAAATAGTGTGCGGCGTGCTGGGTTCATCCGCGGGAGCCAGGGCCAGCGTTACCGGGGAAGTGGTGCCGAAAGGAAAGCACGAATTCTACGATTATGAGGCCAAGTACCTGGACAACGACGGCATGGAGTTTCTGCTCCCGGCGCCGCTTTCGGCCGCAACTTCGCTGCGTCTTCGCGAAATGGCCGTTAAAATATTCCTGGCGCTGGGCGGGGCGGGCCAGGCGCGCATAGATTTCTTCGTGGATCCGAAGAACGAAAAAAAAGTTTATTTCTGCGAAATAAACACCCTGCCGGGCTTTACCTCGCACAGCCTTTACCCGCGCCTGTGGGAAAAGACCGGCCTTAAGCCGGAGGCTGTGCTCAAAGAGCTTGTTAACATCGGTATGCGGGTCATGGCGGACCGCCGCCGGCTTACCACTGCCCGTGCATAAATAAGCCTGAGGCAAGAAAAAAGGAAGGAACAGATAGTTCCTTCCTTTTTCTGTAAACAGCCGGACTTTGTTATTTTCCGGTCCCGTCGTCGTCCTCGTAAACGTATTCGTACTCATCCGCCGGCGCGCCCTTCGCGGCGGCCGGGGCTTTTTTCGAATGCTGCGCAGGGGCCTTGGCCTGCTGCCGCCTGGCGGCGGCTTTACCGCGGCTTTTCGGGGCGGCTCTTTTTGTGGCCACGTTATTTTCCTGTATCATAGCCTCAAAAGCCGTTTTGCCGCTTTCATCTATAGGCAGTATCTGTTTTGCGGCGTAATCTACGGAGTAGCCGTAAGAGGCCTGCCCGCCCGACGAGGGGACCAGCGCCTTTACTTCGTAGGTATCCTTGCCCGTTGATCTTACTTTCCAGCTAAGGCCGCTGGAGGCTCCTCCTGTTTTGGCGGCGTCAGCGTATATTGTGTCCTCAAGGCTGGCGCCGTTAGGGCGAAGTTTATAGTTGCGGATGAAGTAAACTATCTCCGGGGCTATCTGGGGTTCTTTTTCTTCCGCCTTCGGCTGCTCGGCCGGAGCCGCGCCTTGGGCGGCCTGCGGCTGCTGCGCCTGCGAGGTCGCAGGCTTGGCCGCGGCAAGAGGTGCCGGAGGAGCGGCCGGCGTCTGTGCCGGGCCGGCCAGGAAAGGCAGTTGGAAGGGAATGAACCTGGTGGCGTCAAATATCCCGGATGTTTTAAGGCCTATCACGGCCCCTGCGAGCACCGCGGCAAGCAAAACCACGGTTAATATCCCTTTGAACGCCATCTTGCATAGTTTCACGATCGCGGCGCCTGCTTTTGAGCTTTTTCCCCCCTGGTCAACCATTTCTTCGGGGTTTTTTGTCTTTGCAGGCGGCTCTGTTTTGGGCTCGGCTTTGCGGCGGGAAGGCTGTACCCCGAAGACGGTATCCGAGTCATTCTCGATTTTAACTTCCTTCGCGGAGTTGCTGGCCTGGGTTTGTGCTGCCGCTTGCGGCTGGCCCGCGCCTGCTTTCATCCCATCAACGGCGTTTTCAAGGTTGGCTAATTTGTCCATTATTTCGCGCTCGAACTGGGAATTTTTAATGGAAGAAACAGCCTCGCCCATCATATCCAGTTTCATGCGGAGGGTGTCCATGGCTATTGTAAGGTCCTGTTTTGTGGCCGCGGACTTGGCTAATTCCTCTATTTTTCGTTCCATGTCCCCGGTTGCGGCGTTGTTCGCCTGCGGTACAGGGGGCGCAGCCGGGGCGGCCCCGTAAGGATTATCAGCGGCGGGGGCTGACGGAGAAAAATTTATGCTATCCGGCGATTTCTGCCCGTTTGCCGCGGAGAAATCCGGCACCGGGTCCTTAAAAGAGGTTTGCGGCGCTTCAGCCGGTTTAGACAATTCAAAAGGGGTGTCGTTGAAAACCTGGGGCGCCGCCTTTACTGCGCCGTCTCCCTGCGCGGAAAGACCGGCGGTTTTACGTTCTATTTGTGAAAGGGTAAGCGGGTCAGCCCCGGCCGTACCCTGGGGGCGCGGCGCTTGTTCCTGCGTGACGGCTTCGCTCGGGGGTTTTGACAGGTGGCTTATGGCTATATCGATTCCCGGGTTATTGTGCTCTACAGGCGGAACGGGGTCCACTTGCGAGGGGGTTAAGGATTTAAGCTCCGCGGCCTGCCCTCCGGCAGGCGCCAGGCTTGGCGCTTGGCCGGCCGACACCGGGGTGATCAAGGCCGAAAGTTCCGGGTAGGTGGCGGCTTCTTTCCAGTCTTCGGTCTTTTCCCCTACCGGGGTCTGCGGGCAGACCAGCAGCGAGGGAGAGAACGAGGGAAGCTCAAGCAGTTTTGTCTTCTCAAAGGGACCAAGAATTTCATTATTAACGTATGCCCAGTATTTCATAGCTCCGTCTCCAGTACCGCGGCAGTAAACTGCTTACCTAAGGAAATATAGTCTTATTTAATATCTTATAGTAAATTCTAGCCAAAGACTGTTACGGAAATAATAACTAATCGTTAAATTCCTGGTGGCGGGCAGGGCGGTCATGTCGAGCAGGCGCACGCAGGTATTGTACAATTATGCAATGGATACTAAGTTCCTGCGGCTGCTTATATATCTCTTTTCAGGCCTTATAGTCGTATTCGCACTGCTGATGCTGGTTAATTACCTCGGCAGTTATGCCGGTTCCCGCATTGTCCTTCCCGGCCAGGAAGCCGCCGGCGACAAGAAGGAGATCAACCCTGAGGCTTTCGCCAGGCAGGCCATAGCTGCCGCAAAGTACGGGGCCGGGGCCAGGAACCCCGTGTTCCCGGGAGGCGGCGCCAACTTCTCCACCGGGCCGGTAAATTCCGGGGGGGCTATAATGCTGGTAAAAGTGAAAGATTTTTCTGGCGTCGCCGAATCCCCTAAAGGCATGATGGACCTTTTAAACGACATGGGCGGGGGCGGGCGCAACAAAAAGCCCGTAATAGCCCTGGGGGAGGCGGACCTGGATAAAAAAATATCCGTGCCTTCCGCACCGGAAAAAGGGCCGCGCCGCGGCGCCTCTCCCATGCCGGAACTCGGCCGCAGTTCCGGTCAGGAAGGCGTGACGCTGCTTAGCGCCCCCGTGGATTACAAGATCTTTAAAAGTTCGGAAACCTGGTGGGCGTTCGCCAATTCCCGCAAGTTCAGGCCGGAGGCCCAGGATTTTTCTTCGGCGGATCTGCTTATTCTCGTTTCAGTTTCTGATTTCCCCAGCGGGATCTTTAAGATAACGGGCGTTGAAACCGGCAAAAAAGAGACCGTGGTTAAGTACCGGGTGGACCCTCTCGCCATGGGCCAGGACACGCCCAAGGAGCAGCGCGAGGCTTATGCCGCGGCGCCTGTGCCTAAAAAACTGCCCATAAGGCTGCAGCAGGTGCCTTGAATTTATTGTCTGAACAATTTCCCTGTTTTCCCCAGCTTTGCCGCGAAAATTACGGCCGCCGCCATACCGGCGGAGTCGGCGCGGCCGCGCCCGGCAATGTCGTAAGCCGTGCCGTGCGCGGGCGAGGTGCGGGCGAAGGAAAGTCCCCAGGTCCAGTGTACGGCCGGCGCGCCGAGGCCGGCCGCTTTTAGCGGGGCCAGCGCCTGGTCGTGGTAAAGAGCCAGCAGCCCGTCGCTTTTCCCGGCCAGGTGGGCCGCCCAGGCGGCGTCGGAAGGAAGGGGCGGTGTTATGCGCAGGCCTCGCGCCCTTAGCGCGGCCGCGGCGGGGCCCAGCGTCAATTTTTCTTCAAGGCCGATAAGGCCGCCGTCCCCGGCGTGCGGGTTCAGGGCGCACAGGGTTATGGAAGGGTCCCTGAAACCAAGCGCCTTCAGGGCGGACTCAAAAAGCAGAGCTTTCTTTTTTACCAGCCCCGGGGTGATAGTTCTATGCAGGTCCTTAACCGCAAAATGTTCGGTAACCAGCGCGACGTTAACCCGGCCGCGCGAAAACAGCATAAGCGGCTCGCGGCGCTCCAGCCGCCGGAAAAGGTCGGTGTGGGCGTGTTCCGGCGCGTCGGCCAGCCACCAGGCCTTTTTTGATACCGGGCCCGTGACCAGGGCGCTGAAAAAGCCCGCCTTGACCAGCTTTACGGCCAGCAGTACCGCTTTAAGCGAGGCCCTGCCTCCCGCGGCCGTGGGGCCCGGTTTTGAAAAGTCCAGGCCCGGCGCGTCCGCGGGCAGCAGCGGGCAAAGCCCGGGGGTCCAGCCGGCGCGCCTGAGCGCCGCGGTGTCCCCGGTTACGAAAGGGCTGCAGGCCCGCCGTACGGCGGCGTTTTTAAGCGCTTTAACCGTTATCTCCGGGCCGATGCCTAGCGGGTCGCCGGCGGTAATTATAATATTCGGTTTCATGAAATACGCCCCGCAGAGCCGCGCAGGCGGAAACGCAAGACTAACAGTCTGCTGAAAAAGCCCTTTTCGGTTTCTTTTGGCCGCTTTCGGCCTGCGGCTTCGTTGCTCGTCGCTTACAGGCCCGACGGGCCTGCTCGCTTCTCGCGCCTTGCCTCGGCTCGGAATCGCCTCAAAATATTACCGAGGGGGCTTTTTCAGCAGACTGCTAACAGTCTGCTGATAAGACTGTCCTGTCTTGCCCTTCGCGTCAGCCTCCGCGTCCTCAGCGTCTCTGCGGCGTTACGCAGTAAGCGGCGGTATTAGCTGCCTTTCGCCTGGCTCTTGTCGGTCAGAAAAATCTGTATCTTGGCGTCCTTGCGGAGCTCCTTAAGGTAAGAACCCAGTTCCGCAGCGAAAGCGTTCTGGCTAAGCACCTGTTCCAGTTCGTCCTTTACGGTTTCGAAGCGCAGTTTCTGCGCGGCGCGCTTCTCTTCCAGGCGCAGTATGTGCCAGCCGAATTTGCTCTCCACGGGCTGCGAAGTCTCGCCCACCGGCATCTTGAAAACCGCGGCCTCCACTTCGGACGGCAGCATGCCTTTAACTACGTAGCCAAGATCTCCGCCGCGCTTGGCGCTTTCCTGGTCTTCCGAATACTTTACCACGGCGTCGTCAAAATCAAGCCCGCCGTCAATTTCTTTGCGGATGGACAGGGCTTTGGCCTGGGCGGCCTTCTTCGCCTCGGGCGAGCCGCCTTCGGCTGTTTTTATCAATATGTGGCGCAGGCGCAGACGTTCGGAGGTGGCTTCCTTGAATTTTCCGGCTACCGCCAGCAGGTCCTGTTTCGCTTCCTCGTTCAAGTCTTTCGCTGCGTCTTCGCCGTTCTTTATAACCAGGCTTACCTTGTCGAAATAAGCCTTTACTTCATCGTCGCCGGGCATTTTTGCGCGGGTTTTTATAGTGTCCTGCACCAGTTTCTGCACCATAAGCTGCTTGCGGATACGGTCGCGGAATTCTTCCATCGTAACGTTTTCTTTCGATAGTTCTTCCTTGAAAGCGGTCTCGGCCTTTTCCGTGGAAAGCTGTTCTCCCTCCGCGGTGCGGGAAAAACGCTTGCGTATCTCGCTTACCCCGGTTTCCAGCTCCCGCTCGTAAACCTTTATTTTCAAAGTCTCCGCCTTCTGCCTTAGCAGGGCCTCGTCTATAAGCTTGTCCATGGCGGCTTTCTCCAGCTGCGCCGCCGCGTCTTTCTGTTTAAAGAAGTCGGGCATGGCCGCGCTGTACTGCTCCGTCAGGGCGTCCTTGGCGCGGTTATATTCGGTGACCGTAACCGGCTCGTTATTGACCCGCGCGGCCAGTTCGTCCACCACCTTGGCCCGGGCGTTAACGGCGCAGGCGCCCAGGAGCGCGGCCAGCAGGAATTTATTTATAGTTTTCATCGGTAACCTCCACTTTGTTCTTTTTCTGGAATTCGGACAGGTAAGCGTCAAATTTTTTCTTTTCAATTATTTTCCGCACTCTTTCCATGGCGGCGCCCCGGTCAACCTTGTCCTGCGCCAGCTTCCTTATGATGTGGAAACCCAGGGCCGTCTTAACTATCCCCTGCGTCTCGCCCACTTTCATCTTAAAAGCCATGTCTTCAAGCTCCGGCATGAATTCCCCGTACATCACCGGCGGCAGGCGCACGGTTTCTTTGTCCAGCGAGTATTCCCGGGCTGTTTTTTCGAAGTCGGCCCCGGCCTTTATCTTCTTCATCACCTTTTCCGCTTCTTCGTAACTTGGCAGAAGTATATGGGCGAGCGTAACGGTGTACGGGTACTGGGTGTAGTAGGCCTGAGCCTCCGCGTCGCTGACCTTCAGTTCGCCAGCGCGCAGGTCATCCACCCACATCTTGGTGAGCATGTAATCCTTGTAGGCCGCCAGGGTTTCCTTCATTTCGGTCTCTTTTTGTTTTACCCGGGCCTTGTAGTCCGGGCCGGAGGCGACGCTGCTTTTGCGGGCGGCCAGCAGCATGAGGCGCTCGTGTATCAGCACGTCCAGGAACTGCCTGCGGCCGGATTTTGTGGCCAGGTACGCCTGCGCCGAGGGGCTTATTTCCGAAAACTTTTCCTGCAGATAGCCTTCGGTTATTTTTTCAGACCCTATACGGGCTATCACCTTCCCGTCCTGTCTGGAACAGGCCGTTAACAGCAATACCGCCCCGGCCAGCGCGAATATCTTTTTCATAATAATACAAATGTATCATTTTCTCCTTGCCGCGGGCAATCAGGGCGGGGGATAACTACTGCCCGCCTTCTTTTTATATAATCAGGCTATGGAGTTTATACGGAAATTTTTTGATTACATAGAAGTCCTCTCCGCCAGGGAGATAGTGCTGAAAGTCGTTTACCTTATAGGCGCGCTCTCGGCCGTGGGGATAGTACTGGCCGCCCTGTTCATGCACCGGATCCTTTCCGACATCCCCTCCGTGGACAAGCTGGATGAATATACCCCTTCGCTGACCACTTACGTTTACGACATAAACAACCAGGTGATAGCCGAATTCTCCGTGGAGAAGCGCGCCATCCTGCCCCTCTCCAAGATCCCGGTGGACATGCAGAACGCCGTGGTGGCCATGGAAGACCAGAATTTTTTCAGGCACTGGGGTATTTCCCCGCGCGGCATACTGCGCGCGCTGCTGCGCGACGTAACCCACCGCAGCGGCGTCCAGGGCGGCTCCACGCTTACACAGCAGCTTTCAAAGCTTATTTTCCTTAAGCCGGAAAGGACCCTGAGCCGCAAGCTTAAGGAAATGGTGCTGGCGCTGCAGATAGAGCGGAACTTTTCCAAGCAGGAAATACTGGCGCTGTACCTTAACCAGATCTACTTCGGCAACGGCGTTTACGGGGTGCAGTCGGCCTCCAAGCTTTACTTCGGCAAGGACGTCCACGAGATGACGCTCGGGGAATGCGCCCTGCTGACCGGCCTTATCCCTTCTCCCGAACGCTTTTCTCCTTTCAGCAGCCAGGAAAAAGCGAAACAGCGCCGCCACCTGGTGCTGACCCGCATGAGAGACGAACATTTTATTACGGCCAAGGAGGCCGAGGACGCCGACATAGAGCCTATTCCCTCGGAAAAGTCCACCCTGTTCGCGAGCCACGCCGCCTACTTCGTGGAGTGGGTGCGCCAGCAGCTGGAGCCCCGCTACGGCGTCGCCCAGCTCTGGAAGGGCGGCATGAAGATCTACACTACGCTGGACCTCGCCATGCAGGTGCCGGCGGAAGATATAATGGAAAAGTACCTGGCCAAATACGACATCGACGCCGCCAAGAGCCGCGCGCCCGACCCTTCGGACAAGGACGCGGTGGTGCCTTCCTCCGTGCCCCTGCAGGGCGGCTTCATCATCCTGGATAACCGCACCGGCGCCATAAAGGCCATGATCGGCGGCCGCAACTACCGCGACAGCAAGTTCAACCGCGTCACCCAGTCCGCCCGCCAGGCCGGTTCCACCTTCAAACCCATGGTCTGGATGGCGGCGCTGATGAACGGCTACACGCCGGCCACCATCATCGAAGACTCGCCGATGGCCTATTACTACGACGGCAAGGACTGGCGCCTGCTCGAGGGCGCCACCGACCAGTACGCCATCGACCAGGCCATCCAGCCTTTCGTGGGCAACAAGGATTTCAAGATCTGGGTCCCCAACGACTTCGACGGCAAGACGCAGGGGCGCATCACGCTCCGGCGCGGGCTGGAGCTGTCGCGCAACCTGGCCTCCATCTACCTGGTGACCCGCGTAGGCCCCACGCTGGTGGCCGACGTCGGCCGCCGGGCCGGCATCAAGCATAACCTCGAGGCCGTGCCGTCCATCGGCCTCGGCACCTCGCTGGTCAACCCCATCGAGATGGCCAGCGCTTTCGCCACTTTCGCCAACAGCGGCATCCACGTGGCCCCCTTCGGCGTGCTCAAGGTCACCGACAACCAGGGCCGCGTGCTCGAAGAGGCCGTGCCCGAGGAAAGCGAAAGCTTCTCCCCGCAGCTTTCCTACGTGCTGGTCAATATGATGAAAGGCGTGGTCCAGCGCGGCACCGGCTCGTACGCCTCCCGCCTGAAACGCCCGCTGGCCGGCAAAACCGGCACCAGCCAGGACTCCAAGGATATGTGGTTCATCGGCATGACCCCGGACCTCACCGCCGCCGCCTGGATGGGCTACGACGACTTCATCTCGCTGCCCATGAAGGACTGGACCGGCGGCGGTACCGTAGTGCCGTGGTGGACCGAGATCATGGAGACCGTGCTCAAGGACCAGCCCGTGCGCGACTTCCCCGTCCCCGACGGCATCGTCTTCGTCACCGTGGACCAGGAGACCGGCAAGCTCGCGCTCCCCACCTGCAAGAAGAAGATCCTCGAGGCCTTCATCAAAGGCACCGAGCCCAAAGAATTCTGCGACGCGCAGCATTAAAAATTAAATATTAAGCCAAAGAGCACCGCCGGCCAAAAGCCGGCGGTGCTCTTTTATTCGCAGCTAACAATACTAGACGTAGGGAGGCGGGTGGCCGGATAAGCAAAACCGTCTCGGAGCCCGACGCTTACGTAAGCGCGGAGGGCGAGAGCCGGAAGCGCGAGCACGGTGTGCGAGACGCTGTTTTTGCGTTCCGGCCACACGCCGCCCAGTGGAATATAAGTTTATTTAATGTAGATGCGGGGGATCTTGGCGTTGGCGGCGGTGCGGCGCACGTGCAGGGCCGCCTTGGCGCCGGGCACGGCCTCCGGGATGCCGGTCACGTCCAGCAGGGTATGCGCGATGCCGGGCCTGCCGGCAAAAAAAGCTTTCTTTCCGTTTATAACACCCCAGTACTGGAACCCAGCCGTTATGCGAATACGGTTGTCCGTAGGTTCCATGGTAAGGCCGTCCGAGTAGCCGGCCGGGATGGTGGCCAGGCGCATGGCGCGCGGCGCGGTAAATTCGTTCGCGTAGCCAAGCGATTCGCCCTTCTTCACATTTTTAACTGAAATTATCCGCGCGTAAAACTGCCAGGGCCGGCCCAGTCCGGGCAGCGGGGTGCCCTGCTTTCTCTTCCTGTAAACGTCGGTGGGATAGATGCCGTATATTAAATTGCCTATGCGCACCATATCCAGCTGCCAATGCGGGAAATCGCACAGGATGGGGCTGTTGGCGGCGTGGGCTTTTATCCACGGCGCCAGGGCCCGCAGTTTGCAGGCCAGCGCGCTGAAGGAAGAAAGCTTCTCCTCCGCTTCGATCATGTTCTGAGGCGGCCGGTACGCCAGGTGAGCCGACAGGCCGCAGGGGCGGGCTTTTTTAAACTCAAGGGCTTTTAACAGCAGGCCTTTGGCGGCTTCCGGCTTCACTCCCCAGCGCCCCAGGCCCAGGTCAATGTCGAGATGGTAAGGCGCGGGCCTCTTCGCCGCGCGGTCCAGCGTCTTAATGAACCCAGGCGAATCCACGGTGGGGACGAGCGAATTTTTTATTATCAGCGCCGCCTCTTCCGGCAGCGAAGGCGCCAGCAGGTGTATAGCGGCCTTGGGAAAATTTTGTCTTAGCGCCGCGCCTTCGTCCGCGGTAAGCGCGCCCAGGCAGTCCGCCCCGTTCGCCAGGGCCGTCTTCGCCGTAGCGGCGGCCCCGTGGCCGTAGCCGTCGGCTTTAACCACTGCCATAAAAGAGACTCCGGGCTTAAGCGCCTTTTTAACGGCCCTTACATTGCCGGCCATGGTTTTCAGATCTATCTCAACCCATTTCAGCATAAAAATACCGCGCCGTAACTATTCCGGCGATATCACAAAATTATATCATTAACACAATGGCTGTTAAGTTCATAAGGGGCGTCCCCAATATAAGCGCAAAAGCGTGGTTCGCGCTCAGGGCTTATGCGGAGGCTCCTTCCAGCGTGCTGGTAGCGGCGGCGTCCGACGCGGACCTCCCGACCTGGCTTAACGCCTTTAACTCCCTGTCCGGCCTGTTAAAGGACCTGCCACCCTTTGAAGTCTGCCTCTGGGGAGCGGACGCTTCGCTGCGCGCAAGGGCCATGAGGGCGCTGTACTCGCCCGCGCCCGGGTTCCGCTACCTACACGTCGCCGGCAGCGAAGTTTTGGCCGAGCCCATAATGGCCGGTGACGAATATGCGGCCCTGCGCTTCTCCTTCGAACTGGGCTGCTCCTACGACCGTGCCGCCGCGCTGGACCGTTTTATAAAGGCCGGCTACGAGCGCACGTCTTTTGTCGAAGAGAAGGGGCAGTTCGCGGTGCGCGGCTCCGTGGTGGATTTTTACGCCCCCGGCGCCGACAAGCCCGTGCGGCTTTTTTTCTCCGACAGGAAAATAGACGGCATACGCTATTTTGAAATAGAAACCCAGCACACTTCGGATTTCCTGGAGGCGGTGGACGTGGCGCCAAATGTTTTCGGCGGCACCGGGCGGCCGCTCGCCTCGGCGGCCGGGCCGGGGTGGAAGGTGTTTCTGGACGCGGAAGTCCCCGCGGAGTCCCTGGCCGGCGCCGGCGAGGTCTACGATTTCACCGCCCTGCCGGGTGCGGGGGAAACCCCGGATTTCGGCGCCGCCGCCAATATTAATTTTAATTCCGACATGGCGCTGCTTGCGGCCGAGCTGAAGCGCCTTAAAAAAAAGGGCGTCTCGACCAGGCTTTTCTGCATAAACCGCGGCGAAACCGAGCGCCTGGCCGAATCCCTCGCCGACGCGGGTGCCGGCGGCCTGGTCTCCATCGCCACCGGTTATATAGAGGAAGGCTTTGTGCACGCGCCTTCCGGAACCGCCGTCATCACCTCCTCCGAACTCTTCCGCCGCCGTTACCGCTTTGATCCCGCTTCCATAAAGCCCAAGAATAAGTTCTTCAAGTGGACGGACCTGAAGACCGGAGACTTTGTAGTGCACGAGGACTACGGCGTGGGCCGCTACCTGGGCATTAAGAAAGCTTTCTTCCGCAACTTAGCCGGAGCGCAGGTGGAGGACTCGGACTGCCTGTACCTGGAATATGCCCGCGGCGATAAATTGCTGGTGCCCCTGCACGACTTTACGCACGTGCAGAAATACATAAGTTCCGAGGGCAAGACGCCGCGCCTGTCCCACATGGACACCAAGACCTGGGGCGAGATGAAAAGCCGCGTCAAGAAAGAGGTAGAGGCGCTGGCGCTGGATATACTTAAACTTGAGGCCGAGCGCGCCGCTTCCAAAACGGCCGCCCTGCCCCACGGCGGCCACCTGGAGGAGGAATTCTCCGCCTCTTTCCCTTTTGACGAAACCCCGGACCAGACCCGCGCCATAGCCGAGGTGCTGGCGGACCTGGAGGCGGAACTGCCCATGAACCGCCTGGTGGCGGGGGACGTGGGGTTTGGCAAGACTGAAGTCGCCATGCGGGCCGCCATGCGGGCCGTTTCCAACGGCAAGCAGGCCGCTATTTTGGTGCCCACCACCATACTCGCCGACCAGCATTTCAGGAATTTTACCAAGCGCTTCGCGGGTTTCCCCGTCAATATCGGCGTTATCTCCCGGTTCGTGCCCAAGGCTGAGCAGAAAAAGATACTGGCCGCCGTGGCGCGCGGCCGGGTGGACATCATCGTAGGCACCCACCGCCTGCTGCAAAACGACGTGAAGTTCGCGGACCTGGGGCTTATGGTGGCGGACGAAGAGCACCGCTTCGGCGTTAAGGATAAGGATAAAATAAAAGCCGTCGCCAAGGGCGTGCACTGCCTGCTGATGAGCGCCACTCCCATCCCGCGCACGCTTTACCAGTCGCTGTCTTCGCTTAAGTCCATGTCCGTTATAGAAAGCGCCCCGGTGGGGCGGCAGGCCATCTCCACCTTTGTGCGCCCGTTCTCCGAAAAAAACGCGGCCGAGGCTATCACCTACGAACTGGCCAGGGGCGGCCAGGTCTACTACGTGCATAACCGCGTGCAGACCATAGAAAGCCGCAAAGCCTACCTTAAGAAACTAATGCCGGAGCTGCGCATAGCCGTGATACACGGCCAGATGCGCGCCGACGCCGTGGAAAAGCACATGTGGGACTTTTTAAAACGCAAGTACGACGTGCTGATGGCCACCACCATTATAGAATCCGGCCTGGATATTCCGACCGTAAACACGCTGCTGGTGGAGAACGCCCACGAACTGGGCCTGGCCCAGCTTTACCAGCTGCGCGGCCGCATAGGGCGAGAAAAACAGAAGGCCTACTGTTACCTTTTCTATCCCGGCTGGATGAAGACCGGCGCGGAACGCCTGAAGCAGAAGGCCCAGCTTTTAAAATCACGGGCGGAGGGCAACGACGAGCCGGCCCCCATAAGTGAAGACGCCGTCAAGCGCCTTTCCGCGCTGGAGGAATTTACGGAACTGGGTTCCGGCTTCCGCCTGGCCATGCGCGACCTGGAGATCCGCGGGGCGGGGGAACTGCTGGGCCTGCGGCAGCACGGCTTTATAAATTCCATCGGCCTGGAGATGTACATAAAGCTGCTCAACGGCGAGATAGACCGCATAAAGGGCCGCGCCGGGGCGGCCGAACTGCCCGAACCCAAGATGGACGTGCTGGTGCAGGCTTTCATCCCGGAAGATTACGTGGGCGACGATATGGAACGCCTGAATTTCTACAAGAAGCTGCTGAACGCCAAAGAGCCCGAGCTGGCCGGTATCCTTAAAGACCTTGAGGATATCTCCGGCCCCGCGCCCGCGCCCCTTAAAAACCTGGTGGAATTAATAAGCCTTAAAAAAAAGCTGGCAAAAAAATCCGTACGCTCCGTCACCCAGATAGGCGAGAATCTTGAGATCTTCTTCCTGCCCGGAGCCCAGGTGCCCCCAAAAGCCATAGCCGGCTGGCGCCAGGCCTTCGGCGCGCGCCTTTCCTTCCTGCCGTCAAAAGCCGGAGACGGCATAAAGATAGGCTCCGTAACGGAACCGCTTCCCGATGTCGCCGTGACAGCCCGCATATTGAACTCCTGACCGCGCCCCCTGTTTTCCGCAAGGAAAACGTGCTAAACTATATACAGCGGTATAGTTCTTTGAGAACCCATTTGTTAAAACATACCGCCTCTCAACCGAGGGGCGTTATTCGCCCCGCGCGCAATGCAGTGCGCAGGGGGCGTGACAGACGGGGGCGAATAGGTTCGACGTTAACTTGTTCTGTCAGATCAGCAGGCCATGGTTGACCAGGCCATGTAAAACAGGGTCAAAACAACAAAAGCCAACTCCAACGAGATGGCCTGGGCGCACGCTTAAGTGCACCTCGCTCGCAGACTGCCGCCCGCGCGGAATGTAGAGCGTTACAATGCGGGATGCTGTCTTTTGGGGCGCGTTTCGTCCCTGGAAGGCAAAAGACTATACGGAACTTGGCCGGTACTTGTCGCCTTGAACTTAGTCCGGCCGAGACAAACTCGAGGCTAAGCCTGTAGCGGTTCTGGCAAGCGGTTGGCGGACCCGGGTGCGAATCCCGGCGCCTCCACCAATCTGGAGATTCTGCATTTTTTTCTTTTTTTCCGGCCGGCCGGCAAAGAAAATTATGCAGAATTCTCCAGTGATTTTTATATTCAAACGCGATTTTTTTCTCGCGCAGCCGGAAGTTCGAACCGGTTTTTTTGACAAAATCCCGGATTTCTTCCGGTTTTCCAGCCTCAGCCAACTCTCCGACGTGAGAAGCCTCCGCAAAAAAGTCTATGACGGGTGTGAACCGGTCATAGTCTTTTTTGCGTGTCCAGCAGCGGGGGAACAGTAATCTACGGGTTGGATACGGAAGACGATTGATGTGTGCCCCTGGCATTTATCCGGGCCTCGGTTGGTTTTGCGCCGATTGCCCCTGGTATTTCAAAAAGATAGGATATCCCAGACAGCTATCAGTTTATGGCAATAATCAGCCCTCTTACCTTTTTCCGGTTCGCGGCCGACCATAGCGAGCTTTTAGAACGCCTCTATGAGAAACGCTCGCGTATAACCGAAACGGAGCTGCGCGAATACGTGCTTGCCTGCCGCAAAGATAACGACCCCGCGCCGCAGCGCGTGATCAACCAGCTTGAGGAATTAGGGATTATCGAACCGTCGCCGGAAGCCACTGCCGCCTATGAAATGCGCCGGCCCGTGGCGCAATTACTGGCCTATCTGCTGCACGAATACCGGCTTACCTCCGTTGAGGTTATCCAGGCTTACCTGTCCGACCTGCAAAAGCTGGGCGGCGGGCTTGTTAAAGCCGTGGCGGACAAAGACGGGGCCGGGGCCGTGCGCCTGCTGGCGGACGCCGCCGACGAAGTGGAGCGGATGCGCCAGGATTCCCGCCACAGCCGCGAGGCTATTGTGGCCGATGTGGTGAAGCTGAAGGCGAACAAAGCGGGGCTGACGGTGAAAGAACGGCTAAGCCGGGTGGACTATCTCTGGACGCGCTATATGGCGCCGCTGCGCGATATGCTGGATGTGCGCAAAGAAATGGAGCGCCAGCTTGATTCCCTTGAAACGGCGCTCGCGCACGGGGAGACGGCTTTTGAGACCGATCTGGCCGTGCACCGGGAGTTCACGGCGCTGCGCAGCCGCGCGCTGCGTCTGCGCCGCGAGATAGCCGCCGATTTTAAGGAAAGCATAAAAGAACTGCTGCCGCTGCATAACGAACTACACCGGGAAAGCGCGGTATCGCGCGGAGCCGCTCACGCGTTACAGCTTATAAAACGGGGCGGTTTGCAGGCCATAGACCTTACAAAACGCCTGGGGATTTCCAGTTGGCGCGCAAAAGGTCTGTTTGCGGACGAAGCTATACGCGCGTATATGCTGGGGCTGAAGGGCTATACCCCGAAACTGCCTCCGCCGCTGTGCGCCGTGCGCGCGCCCGACCTGGCGTCCCTTATCCAGGCTGATGAATTTAAAGCAAAAGCTCAAAAGGCCGTTCCCCTGAACGACGCGCTGGCCTGGCTTGTAGCGCAGTATCCGCAGGCCGCGCCGGAACAGCTGCTGCGCTGCTACGCGCGGTTTTATTACGGCGAATTCGGTGCTACACGCTTTGCCGCCGGGCCGGAAAGAAGTTATTCCGCGCAGGGGCTTTCTTTCTCAGCTATGCCGATGGGAGTTGAAAAACATGGAAACTAAAAAAAACCCGGAGCTGCCGCGCCTGGACGAGGTATTCGCCGCGCTGCGCAAGGGCCGCCATATAGCGCCCGAAGACGCGGACCTGTATTTCAACCTGCACAACGGCGAAGCCGCTTTCACGGAGCTGTTCGCCAGGCTGGGTTTCGAGCTTATAAAACATCCGCGCGATTTTTATTACTTCAAAGGCGAGGCTGATATAAGCGACACCTCCTCGCGGATGGCCGTCTTCATGTTCATCCTGGTGGAAACCCTGGCCGACTCCGGGGCCAGCGCGGAAGAACAGATAATGACTTCCCTGTTCTTTGTGGACAAACTTGAACACCTCCGGCGCGAGCGCTACCGCGATATTATGCTGGAAGCCGGCATGCCCACCGAGGAAGAACTGCGCCAGACCCTGCGCACTATGGAACGTTTTGGCTTTCTTAAAATGGAAGGCCCGGATTCGTTCCGCTTCAAAGCGCCGGCCTACCGGTTTCTGGACCTCTGCATGGAGATCTTTAAAGAAAGCGAAGCCGCCGGGGAGAAAATATGATCTCCCGCCAGGGCCTCGCCCGCCTTATAGCCATTCATTGCGGCAAGTACGATTATGCCTGCGTGGACACCGACTCTTCCCTGCACCTGGTCGGTCCCAATAATGTGGGTAAAACTTCTCTTATCGCCTTGCTCCAATTTTTGTATATCGACGACCAGCGCAAAATGCATTTCTCACGCAGTCTTGAACAGACTCGCCGTTATTACTTCCCGGACGCGTACAGCTACGTGGTCTTCGAGTGTATGACGCCCACCGGCATACAGTGCCTGGGGGTGCGCGGCCTCGGGCCTCTTAAGATGCACGACTACGAACGTTTTGCCTGGACCGGCAAATTTGAAGAAGTGGACTTTATCGACGGCGACAGGCGGCCGCTGCCTTTCCAGAAGATCAAAGAGAAACTCTCGCTCAAAGGCTACGCCGGACTGGAGCCCAAGCATCTGCGGGCGGCGCTGACAGGCATAGGGGATAACAATGGCGTCAACCTTGGCCTGGTTCCGCTGCGTCACCGGGATTATTATGAACGTTTCCGTTCCGCTTTCTGCAATTTGCTGCGTCTTTCCCACCTGAAGCAGGAAGAATTGAAGGAGCTGCTGTTGGAGATCTACGACACCGAATTCCAGGTGCGCGCTATAGATCTTGAACGCGGTTATACCAGCCAGTATGCCGCCATCAAGCGTGGCACACAGGAAGTGCGCACCCTTAAAAACCTGGTACCGGATATAACGAAGTTCCTGGCCCACACCGACGAGCGCGGCCGCCTGCGCGGCCGGCTGCCGGCTTTGTGGGCGGCCATCGGGGCCGCCTACGAGAAAAACAAGAACCGCCTTGAACGGGAAGCCGCCGACATTGTGGCGCGGCAGCGCGCCCTCGAGGGGGAGCAGGCGGGCGTGCGCCGCGATATTGAGGCGGGCCTGGAGCGGCAGATAAAAGCCGCCTCTGCCCTAAGCCGGGTTAACGACGCGCTTGCCGAAGTGGAACAAGGGCGGCTGCGCTTTGCGGATTTTGTGGAGGACTGGAAGCGGGAGCGCCGGCGGGCGCTCACTACGGAAATGGAGAACCTGGCTTTCCAATTGCGTGACGCCGGCGAGGAGCCTGCCGGGCGCGTGAAGGCGCGGCTGGACAGGGCGGAACTGGATCTGCGAAAAGCGCGCGAAAGACTGAAAAATTCAGCCGATAATGCGGCTTCCCGTCTGAAAGAAAGATTCGGTGCGGAGAAGTCCGAAGCTGTTTTTAAAATACTTAATCCGGAGCTCCTGGGACTGTCGTTCTCTAAAGACGGCATAACAGTTAAAGACGAGGCGAAGGCGCTGGAAGAATTGAGCCGGCTGCACGACAACTTTAAGGACGGGCGGTTTAATGCGACCGGGTTAAGCGTAAACCTGGCTGCCCTTCACGGCGCTGATTTCGCTTCGTTTACCGACCCCGAAGCGCTTAAAGCCGGAATTGAAAGTCTCGAAAGGCAGCTCGCCAAAGACGGGGAAATATTAAAGAATATTGAAAGAACCGCGGAGCTAAAAAGGCTCAAGGTTCAAAAGCAAGAAGAGGCAGACGCTATAGACCGGGAACTTCTTGAATTTGAAACTTTCAGCTTAAAGGCCGCGCAGGTCCCGGCTTGGCGGCAGCAGGCGGCCGGGCTGGAAAAAGAACTGGCGGAGATCCGCCGTGAGCAGAACCGCCTTGAAAACGAAAGGGAGCGTTTGCGGGCTGAAGCCGACGCGCTCGGGCGTAAGGGCGAAGAGGGTGATCGCCAGCGGCGGAACCTGCTGAAACAAAGGCAGGGGCTCCCGGCGCTGCCG